>SHXN01000027.1 GCA_009693305.1 Limnohabitans sp. | reverse complement strand
GGGCACGGCTTGCCCACCCTTGACCAGGCGCACCGCCTCCAACTTGAATTCCAGGGTGTATTTGCCCCGCTGTTGACCGTCTTTGCGTTTGCTCATTTCGTAATCTCCAATGTCTGAATTTAACCATCAGCTATGGAGTACGTTTTTCGAGGGCAACTTCAGTCTTAGCAGATAGGCCGATCGGACCAGCCCCCATCATGAGTGGGCCATAGCCTCGGAGCAGATAGTCAGCACCTGCCAAAACTCTCCGGGGTAGACTTCGATAAACGTCATTGAGTGTATTCGCACGGTTAGTTTGGTAGACAAGCCGCATCCCAAGATGATCCTGCAAATTGCGGCCAACTGCCTTCCTTTCAGCTACTATTCCGATACCAAGCTTGCTCAACTTAACTGGGTCTCCTATCCCTGAGCGCTGTAGGATCATGGGTGAGCCAATTGTTCCTGCAGACAGAATGATCTCCCCTCGGGCCATCGCAACATGAGCCATGCCTTTGACCGAATATTTCACCCCAACCGCGCGCAGTCCTTCAAAAATTACGTGATCAACAATCGAATTGGTCCGTATCTCAAGATTCCTTCTTGACCTCACACCATGCAAGTAAGCTAGAGACGCGCTGCATCGGCTTCGTCCCTTTACGGTGAGTTGGTGAGGCCCCACGCCTTCTTGTGTTGCTCCATTAAAATCGCGGTTGAGTGGATAGTCTGCCTCAACCGAAGCAGCAATAAAAGCGTCATGCAACTCATGGCGTGCGCGTAAGTTTGACACATGAAGCGGACCCCCACCTCCATGAAATTCATCTTCACCATTTTCTTGACATTCGGCCTTGCGAAAGTATTTAAGAAGTTCTTCATAGGACCACCCGATGTTTCCAAGTTGTTCCCATTCATCAAAATCCTGTCGCTGTCCGCGCATATAAATCAAACCATTAATCGAGCTTGAACCACCCAAGACCTGCCCTCGAAGCCAATTAAGCTGACGTCCGTTTAATGCAGGAACCTCCTCAGTCATAGCGTTGCGCGTCACGCTAAGGTTATTTAAATTAAAGTTGAAAGCGCCAGGGACATGAATACGCAGATCCCAGTCACGAGGACCGGCTTCAAGGAGCAACACGTTGTTGCTGGGGTCAGAAGACAATCTGTTAGCAAGCACGCAACCCGCCGATCCACCACCAACAATGATGAAGTCATGGTATGCAACATCACTACTTCGCATTATAGTGCTCCCTAAATTCGAATTAAAGTCAAATGCTCTAATCTTAGGGTTCTGTCGCATTAAGCATATAGGATAATCCCGATAATGCTTGATTTCCGTAAAAGTTTGTTCAATAGCGCCCTGACGCTGAACAAGGGGCTCTGTTGCATTAGTGGGGTTGATGCGAAAAGCGTTTCATTTCTGAACTGGCGATTAAGCAGCAAGACTATAGAACTGGTTGGCTACAGACATGGTTGATCCTCTGGGGCGTTGTATCTCCCCCTTGCGAATCATATGAATGGTCTCGACTCCTGTGGTGATGGTTCGGGCACTCCAAAATGACTTGAAGCCCAGCATTGGTCGTGTAATTCTCTTGATGGCCCGATGGTCCTGCTCAACGATGTTGTTGAGGTATTTGGACTGACGCAGCACAATATCTACACAGGCATCAGCTTTTACGCCTTCAACGGCTGCTGTGTTGGCGCCACTCTTGTCGATGGTGATCTTCTCGGGCACGCCGTGCAGGTTGATAGCTTGTTCAAGAAAGCGACGCGCCGCAGCCCTATCCCGCTTGGCGGTCAGCAGGAAGTCAACCGTGTCACCAACTCGGTCTACAGCGGGGTGCAGGTATTTCCACTGACCCGACACCTTAATGTAGGTCTCGTCCATACGCCAGCTTGGACCAACGGGTCGTTTGCGCCTGCGAAAGACTGCAGCCAGCATGGTCAGGATTGTCCTATTTGCTTGTTGCGACAAAACCCTTGCCCGTCTTACTGAGTGGCGAATAGGACTGAATCTGCGAAACTAACTCTGTCCAAGGGACAGCCGAGTTCATCTCTTCCAAAAACTCGCGCTTACGCGTTCGCTTGATGACCAATTCAAATCCGGTGCTGGCAAAGGGGGTTTGTTTCATCTACCTATAACGCTTGAGTCAGCTCTGAAGATGACTTATGATCTGACTTTTGCAGAGAATCCTTAACCCAACTCAAGGAGACGAGCCATGAAACGTGGAATACAACTATTTTTTAGCGCGATCGCAGTAGCGGTTATTTTTTTAAGTGGTGGAGCTTGGGCGGCATATCCCGATAAACCGATTCGCATGGTGGTGGCATATCCTGCGGGTGGAACAACCGACGTGATTGCAAGACTACTGGCCACCAAACTCAGTGAACGATTGAAACAATCGGTTGTGGTTGAAAATAAACCGGGTGCCAGTGGCATGATTGGTTCAGAATTTGTGAGCACTGCGCCTGCTGATGGTTACACCATCATGTTCACGGCTGCTGATACGCATTCAATCAATCCACATGTTTACACCAAAATTAGATATGACGCAAAAAAAGATTTTTCCTCTGTTGGATTGGTTGGTTTCGTAACCATGGCATTGATCGTCAGTCCATCCAAGCCTATACAAGATGTGACTCAATTTTTAAATGCTGTTAAAGGTAAATCTGGTACGTTTAGTTTTGCATCGTGGGGCGCAGGCAGTTCGTCCCAAGTAGCGATGGAAATGTTCAAAGTCGCAGCGGGTGGCAATATGGATATGATTCATGTTCCGTTTCAGGGTGCAGCACCCGCCATCACAGCCGTGATGGCGGGTCAAGTTGATTCCGTGATGGTTCCTATGACATTGGCAGAACCCAATCACCGCGCAGGAAAAGTAAAACTGGTTGGCGTGGCATCGCCTAAGCGTTTGTCATGGGCTTCTGATTTGCCAACCTTAGCTGAGCAGGGCGTGCCTTTAGATGGCCGATTGTGGCTGGGTGTGCTTGCACCAGCCAAAGTGCCTGCTGATATTGTCACTTTGCTCAACCGTGAAATCAATGCCGTGTTGGCAGATCCATCGGTGAAAGAGATCATGATTAAAAATGGACTTGATCCCGCATTTGGATCAGTTCAGGAATACACCACATTTTTAGATGCTGAATACGAGCGTTGGGGTAAAACCATTCGCGGCGCCAACATTCGTTTAGATCAATAAGAAAGAATTACATGAAAATCTGGCATCAAAGTTTTACGGTGTTGGAAGAATTACCCGCTTATCAACAAGCGATTGAAAAGCATATTCAAAAAGTAGTGAGACCGGGTACGCAAGTGGAAGTGCATGGTTTAAAGACCGGCACCTACCCAACCAATTACCCGGGAACTGACATTGCTTATTCATCTCTCTACACCATGCATGCACTGCAGTGGTTCACGCAAGCGATTAAAAGTCAAGACCAATCCTTTGATGCGTTTGCGATGTGCACATTACCCAATCCATTCATTCGCGAAATTCGCACGCTGGTGGATATTCCTGTTGTCGGTTATGGAGAGGCCAGTTTTCACACGGCGTGTATGTTGGGTCAACGATTCGGCGTATTAATTTTTATTGATCGCATGGTGCCTTTGTACAAAGAACAAGTGGGCATCTATGGACTCGATTCGCGTTGCACGGGAATTGAGCCCGTGGGCTTTACTTTTCACGATGTGCTCAAGGCATGGAACGATCCGAGTGAACTGATTGAACGTTTTGAAAAAAGCGCAATGAAGTTAATTGAGCAAGGCGCTGACGTGATTATTCCTGGTGAGATGCCTATGAATATTTTGTTGGCTACTCATGGTATCAATCGCGTGAAAGACGTACCCATTTTGGATGGTATGGCGGTCACTCTCAAAATGGCCGAAACATTTGTCGACTTAAAGAAAAGCATTGGCCTATCGCAAAGTCGTCACGGTTGGATGAATGCCAAACCGCCGCGTGAGCGTGTGGATCAGGTCATGGAATTTTATGGATTGAATCGCTGAAGATTCAGAAGAAAGACGGAAAAAAATGGCTTTACCTAAAAGCATCACTATTCATGAGCTTGGCCCTCGCGAGGGCATGCAAATCGAAAAAGAACCGATTGCAACATCAGAAAAAATTCGGCTCATCGACATGCTGTCTGAATGTCACTTTCATGAAATTGAAGTGACATCTTTTGTCAGCCCCAAATGGGTGCCGCAAATGGCCGATGCAGAAGATGTGGTTAATGGTTTTAAGCGATACGAAGGCACGCGTTACACCTGTATTTATCTTAATACCCAAGGTTTGCAGCGCGCAGTGATGACCAAAAAACTAGACGTTGAAGGTAGCTTGAGTGTGACAGCCAGCGAAGCGTTCTCGCTTAAAAACACCAATCGAAACATCGATCAAACATTTGCAGAGACCGAAAAACGCATCGAGAGTTTTCAGCGTTTTGATGTGAAGGCCAGTGAGGTCAGTGTGATGGCCGCGTTTGGTTGTAACTATCAGGGTGACATTGCGCCAGACCATGTGGTGTCATTGGTGGATCGATTGATCCATATGGCGCTTGATCATGGCATTGATATTCGATTGATTCAATTGGCCGACACCATGGGATGGGCTAATCCAATGGGTATTCGTCGATTGGTTGGAAAAGTGCAAGACAAATGGCCTGACAAAAAAATCAACTTGCATTTGCACGACACGCGCGGTTTGGGTTTGAGCAATGCATTTGCAGCCATGGAGATGGGTGTGGATGATTTTGATTCGGCCGTTGCGGGATTGGGTGGTTGTCCTTACGCTGGATTCAAAGACGCACCTGGCAATATTGCGACAGAAGATTTAGTTCATCTGTGTCAAGAAATCGGTGTTGAAACGGGTGTCAACTTGGAGCGATTGATTGAGGTTGCTCGTGAGGCCGAAGGCATTGTTCGACATCCCCTGCCAGGTAAAGTCATGCGCGGTGGTTATTTGGATAGTTACCGTCGCCAAGTGAGCGCACGCGCATAAGGAAAATCAATGAGTGTGACTGCGAAAGATTTTGAGCCTTATATTGGGCTTCAAGGTAAACCACTAAAGGCGGCGATGCCGCTTGAAAAAGACACCTTGCGTCGTTTTTCGCAAGCCATCATGGATCGCGACCCTTTGTATTTCAATGAAGCGTACGCGGCCAACACTGTTTTTAAAAAACTCGTGGCACCTCCTTTGTATCCTGTTCATGCGTTTCGAACGGCGGCCGATGCCCCTGACCCTTTGGAGTCTATTCAAGAAGATCCCGATGCGGATGGCACCGCTGGCAACAATGGTATGTATTTTGGCCTGGATCCCATTCCCATGCCTTTCAAGCGCCTGCTCAATGGTGGCAATGAAATTGAATTTTTCCGCTGTTTAGAAGTGGGCGAACGTTGTGTTGCGCAAGCCAAATACGCCAACATTATTTTGAAAGAAGGCAAGAATGGACAAATGTTGTTGGTGGATATCGAAACTACGTTTCGCACAGAAGCCGGTGGCTTGTTACTCATCAATCGCCAAACCTTGATTTGGAGATGAGATCATGACATTTGAATCCATCTCTGTGGGCCAGTGTTTGGGTGAACTGAACAAAGGCATCATCACAACGACGCACATCATGCGTTGGTCTGCATCAGTTGAAAATTGGCATCGCATTCATTATGACCAACCCTTTGCAACAGGGCATGATCATTTGCCCAATGTGTTGATCAATGGCTCTTGGAAACAGCACATCATGGTGCAGTTGGTAAAAGACAGCTTAGGCCCTTCGGGTTGGTTGTGGCGACTCAAATTTCGCTACAAAAAAATGGACGTTGCCAATGATTCATTGAGAGCAGTTGCCGATGTGGTTGATAAACAAAGCATCGATGGTTGGGGTGTTGTAATTTTGAAAATTTCATTGCTCAACCAAAATGATGAAGTATCAACTGCTGGACACGCCATTGGTGTATTGCCTTTAGCAGGTGGCCAAGCCGTGCCTTATCCGTTTGTAGCACCTGTTGTATTTTCGGGTATTCATTTTCCGCAGGACGATTAACGTGAATCACAACGGTCTTCGCATTGTGGATCTGTTGTGGCATCAAGCGACTATTCAGTCCGATCATATCGCTTTGAATATCGATGGGCAGACGCGCACCTACGCACAAATAAGTGCGCGTGTTCAAAGCTTGATGGGTTTTTTATCCGCACGATTTGACAAAGGCGATCGTGTGGGCTTATGGTTTCATAATTGCCACTCTTGGGTTGAAACTTTTTTAGCTTTGAATGCATTAGCCATGGTCTCGGTGCCTATCAACACGCGACTAACTGGCGTGGAGTTAAACGTTATTTTTAATGCCGCACAATTGAAAGGTCTCGTCACTACAGATTTATACAGAGGACGACATTACGGCGATGAAGCCTGCACTGTGTTACAAACTTCGGGTATGCGCTTGCAAGTGCTATGGGCTGATGATGCGCTCGCACCCGATCGGTGGAACAACAAAGCCTTGAATCCCAACAGTGCTGAGAGTGCGCTACAAACACCGTCAGGTGTTTTTTGTATTCAATACACATCAGGCACAACATCCATTCCCAAAGGTGTGATGCTTACTAATTTGGCTTATGTACAAACAGCTAACTACGTGGCGCGTTGCCAGCGATTAACACCATCGAGTCGCTTCATCAGCGCAGGTCCATTTTTTCATTGCAGTGGTTCAATGCACGCACTCACGGTTTGTTTGTTAGCGGGCTGTACCTTGTATTCGATGTCAGTGTGGGATCCACAACGATTTTTAGACGATGTGCATCGCTATCAATGCGATGTTTCGCACATGGTTTATTTTCGCGATGTGTTGGCTTTGGGTCATCCGCATGCGGGTCAATTGCTTCAAAGCATGCAAATTACCCACGATCTGGGCACACCTGATTACCTGATGCGAGTTGTTAATGAACTGGGTATTGCGGGTGTATCAAATATTTATGGCATGACGGAAACATCGGGTCAATTGACGATGTGGTTTCCCGATGATCCATTGCATTTGCGCGTCAGTGGAAATGGTCGTGTACAAGCGGGCAACCAAGTGCGCATTGCCGATCCTCAAACATCGATTGAAGTTGCTCACGGGGAAACAGGAGAGATTCAAATGCGCGGGTCAACCATCAGTGAGGGCTATTTTCTAAATGAGCAAGCGCAACAACAATCTCGCACGCCTGATGGTTGGTTTCGTTCGGGCGATTTAGGACGCATGGGTGAGAAGGGTCAATTGATTTATGTGGCTCGTCTCAAAGAGATAATTCGTGTGGGCGGCGAAAACTTGGCGCCTGCAGAAGTTGAGCAAGCCTTGCGCGATATTTGTGGCACGCCCACTGTGTGCGTGTTGGGAATTCCAGACGCCAGACTCGACGAGGTGGTGGTGGCTGTGGTCTCTCAACCTACGCAACAAGATTGGAATAACAATGTCCAACAATTGCGTCAACGCTTGGCAGACTTTAAAGTACCACGTGCCATTTATTTAACCGATCAATTACCCATGACCGCAACCAATCGTGTGCAACGTGCAACGCTCAAAGCGTGGATTGAAAAAGGACGGTTACAACAAGTGGTGTGATTCCACGATCATCAATGAAGGATACTTGTATGAATGTAAGAACTACTGAAGAGACGCATACCGACAAAACAATTCGTGTGATTCAAGCCTTGCAAGATTTGCTCGGTGTTGATGCGGTTCGAACCTCGCTGGAAGACAGAACTTTGTTTTCGCTTGATTTTTCTGAAGAGCCTGGTGAAATTGCAATGGCTGTTGTCAAACCTCAAACGGTGGAACAAATCAGCGCATTGATGCGTTTAGCGCAACTTGAAAATTTAGCCATCAACACGCGCGGTGGTGGTATGTCATACACCCGAGGTCATGTGCCCGTCAAACCTGACACCTTGGTGGTGGATAACACGGGATTCAATCGTGTATTGGAAGTCAACACCGTTGATCGATATGTCACGATTGAAACAGGTGTGCGTTGGGTCGATTTGCGCAAGGCACTCAAAGGAACAGGCATGCGCGTTCCCTATTTAGGAACCTTGTCTGGCAATCATGCAACCGTTGGTGGTGGTTTGAGTCAAAACGCAACCGGCATGGGGCGCATGACATTGGCCGAACACGTGCTGGGTTTGGAAGTGGTGTTGGGAGACGGACAAATTCTCAAAACGGGTTCATGGGCGACATCAGGCACCGCACCTTTTTATCGTTACAACGGCCCTGATTTAACGGGTATGTTTTTGTGTGACTCGGGTGCGTTTGGTATCAAAACCAAAGTGCATTTGCTGCTAGAGCCTTGGCCAAAGATGTCTTTTGGTTGTGTGACATTTAATGATCGTGTCTCGTTGGTGAAAGCGCAAGCGGCCATGGCGCAAAGTGGATTACATACTGAAGCGTTTGCATTTGATGGTTATTTTGTGAATGAATACGCACTCAAGCCGTCACCACCCAAACACGAAACGCGTCAAATGGTGAATGAATTTTTAAAAGACAATCCCAACAAGTGGCGCGCTTATCGCTCCTTGTTTCGTGCTTGGCATCCATCAGGTTTGGGTTATTTAAAAGGTTTACCCAATGCCATGTATTACATCGCTGAAGCGGCCGATCAAGCCGCCGCCGATCGCGTACAAAAACGCATTGCTAAAATTTGCGAAACCTATGGTGCGCGTGAACTACCGACCACCATACCTTTTGGTTTGCGCTATGGTCCTTATCTCAATGTGGGCGATATCATGGCCAATCGAGAAGGCGAAGTTAATTTTCCCATCAATGCCAAGTTTCAAGCGTCTAAAGCAGTGGAGGCGATGCAAGCGTTTGAACAATTTGAAAAAGACAACGCTGCGTTGATGGCCAAGCATGGCATTCGCATGGCTTGTAATTCATTGTTGCATGGACATTTTTGGGGGATAGAACCTGTTATTTTTTGGAAGAGACCATTGGGTCCATATCGACATCATTACGCCACACCCGATCGCCGCGAAAAAGGTTTACAAATTGAAGAAAACGCTGAGCGCACTGCCGTGGCGATTGATTTGAGACATCGCATGCAAGCCATGTTTAGAAGCATGGGCTCTTTGCATGTACAGTGGGCCAAGTCGTATCCGTTTGCAAAAGCACTCGAAGGCCAAGCGGCGTGGCATGTTTTAGAACAGATCAAAGACATCACCGACCCATCGCACGTGATCAATCCTGGCGTGTTGGGCCTGGGTTTGGGTGCAGGAAAAAAACCATGACATGGACCGTTCACACACTGGATTTGGGCGAAGTAGAGCTTAATCAACGCCGCATTGTTCCCAATGGCGAAGGACAAGGTGTTGTGCGTGTGCCCGTTCAGGGTTGGCTATTGACACAAGGCGAACACAAAGTCGTGGTGGATACAGGGTTTCGCAATCCAGATATTTTGAAGCGTATTGGAGACCGCGCGCAAGGCATTGAGCAACCGCATCAACGATTGATTGAGCAATTAAAACGCCACGGTGTAGAGCCGCAAGACGTGAATTATGTTTTGCATACGCATTTGCATATCGATCATGCAGGGCAAACCGATATTTTTTCAATGGCAAGTACCGTGGTGGTGAATCGCCGCGAATTGGAATACGCGGTCAGTGGTTTATCAGGACCCTCATATCCACCCGAAGACATCAAACACATCATTGATCGTTTGCACACGCCCAATGCTCTGTGGTTGCTGGATTTGGAAGCCACAGGCGGTGAACAAATCTTGCCTGGCATTCGATGTCAAAACGCAGGCGGACACACAGAGGGTTCGATGCTGGTGTTGGTTGATACTGAACAAGGCATGGCTGTGTTTTGTGGTGATTTGGTTTACAGCGTACGTCATCAATTGATGATGCCCACCATCACACACAACGATATCGGTTTAACGTCCAACTATGTTGTGGCCAGACGAAGCGAAAAAGCAGCCATGAAGCGATTGATGCAAATTGCACCCAGGTTCTTTTTGTATCCCAGCCATGATTGGCCAGTCACCATTCAACATTCAAAGGTGGTGGCTGGTGCAGAAAAAACATTGCCGGGCTCTTTAGGTGGTTGTTGGTGTCGCATGACATCAATGGGATACCCAGAGGACGCGTGATTCAACGCCATGACATACAAAAGGTGAAGCGATGAAAATTTGGTATCAAAGCGCCAGTGCATTTGGGTATGAACCTGTGTGGGACGATTATGGACAGACATTGCAAGCACAGTGTCGCGCGGTGGTTCATCCTGATACCGAGGTTCATGTGCGCGGTATTCCTGTGATGGTGCGCGACATCGAAAATTGGAAAGCGATGCAGTATTTTCAAAACATCGAAACCATCAACAACATGCAACAAGCCCAACGCGAAGGCTTTGATGCATTTGTGATTGGCTGCACGCTCGATGTGGGTCTTGCCGAGGGTCGCAGTTTGCTCGATATTCCTGTGATTGGTATTAGCGAGACGGCCTATCACATGGCCATGACATTGGGTCGACGCTTTGCTGTGGTTACAAGCTCATCTGCGTTTTGTGAAGTGTATGGTGAACAAGTGGTGCGCTATGGAGTTGACCGTCGCTACATGCCAGGCCCTTATATTGTTCATGCGTCAGAAGAAGAGATTGCCAGCTCATTGGGTAAACCGGGTCCATTGCTGGATAAATTCATTGTTCAAGCCAAACGTGCCGTTGAAGATGGCGCTTCTGTCATTATTCTTGGCCCTGCATTTTTAACCACCATGGCTTGTCGCGCAGGCCTCAAAGAAATTGATGGTGCGCCTGTATTGGATACCATTTCGTTGGCGGTTAAAACGGCGGAGATGATGGTTGGACTGAACCGCGCAGGTTTGATGCCATCACGTTGCATTGGTGTGTATGCAAAGCCACAAGGCGATTGGGTTGAACCTGCTTTTGAAAAATTAAAAACTGTTTTTAAAATCAATCGATGACTGATTGGCTTGAATCAGGAATTCGTCGCTAATTGATTGCAAATTCTCTCTGAAGGTTGCGTATTCATCGTCATTTGAAAGATACCTGCAGCGATTCCAATTGCAACAGCCAATTGCCAAGCCAAATCATAGTTACCGAGGTGATTGAAAATATAACCACCGCCCCACGCGCCTAAGAACGATCCCGCTTGATGGCTCATAAATGCAACGCCTGATAAGGTGGCCATGAATCGCAATCCAAATAAATGAATAATCAAACCCGATACCAAAGGCACAACGCCCAACCAAAGGGTTCCCAAGACGGCGCCAAATAAAACCGTTGTGAAGGGCGTGGGCGGAAATGAAAAGAACATGAATAAAGCCAACGAACGAAGCAAATAAATGCCGCCCAATAAAAATCGTTTGGAGTAGCGATCCCCCAACCATCCAAATAAATAGGAACCAATAACATTGAATAAGCCCACCAATGCTAAAGTGGTACTGCCCACTGTTGGATCCATTCCGCAAATATCCAAATAGGCTGGTAAGTGAGTGGTGATAAAAACCAATTGCAATCCGCAAACAAAAAACGCAATAGCTAAAACACGATAGCCTTTGTGACCCAAGGCTTCTGTGATGGCGTCAGTCGCGGATTGTTGTTTGCCAATTACAACCTCGTGCTCGATGCGATCGGCTTTGCTTCCCAAAAACGCAGCGGGCAACATCACGCAAGCCAATGCTAAAAATCCAACCACTGCGGTTTGCCAATTGGCATTGGTGATGAGAGATTGCGTCATGGGTGAGGCCAGCGTTAATCCCAACGAACCAATGGCTGAGACTGCGCCCATGGCGCCACCGCGTTTGGTGGCGCTTACAGTGCGTGCAGTGATGTTCATGGCGATGTTCGACGCTGTACATGACAATGCGATGCCAACGCAAAAGCCCATACCGATGGTCACCATCCAAGTGGCGTCTGCTAATCTTAAAAAAAGCAAGCCCAAGATATAAATCAATACGCCACCCAGAGCAACGGGGCGCGTGCCGTATTTGTCGGCCATGATGCCAACAAAAGGTTGTGTGGCACCCCAAACAATATTTTGTAAAGCAATGGCTAATGAAAAATCGGCAGCCGTGATGCCAATATCTTGAATCATGTGCGGTTGCAAAAGTCCGAAGCTTTGACGCATTCCCATGGCCAAACTCAGCATGACAGCCGCGCCGCCCAAAATAGTCCAAATTTGTAGGGGAGTGAGATTCGTTTTTTGTTTCATATGTGTGAGTTTAAAGTTCTCTTTTGTTTTAACTGTCGCCTCAGTAACCTTGACCCTTGCGAGGGTAAATCCTTGGTTTTCATTGGCAAGTGTTTCTAGAATTGAATCACATTATCTCTTGAAAGTTTTGTTATGAATTGGAATCGTATCAAAGTGGCGATGGTGCTGACTGTGGGCTTCATGTGTCACTCGTATGCGCAAGATTATCCCAATCATCCCATTACGATGGTGATGCCTTATGCGCCTGGTGGACCGGGGGACGTGATTACTCGAGTTTTTGCGCAAGAGATGCAAAAAACCTTGGGGCAACAAATTGTGGTGGATAACACTGCGGGTGCTTCGGGCTCCATTGGTACTGCCAAGGTTGCGCGATCCAAGCCCGATGGTTATACGCTGTTGATGATTCATGTGAGCCACGCAACCAATACGGCCATGTATAAAAACCTCACCTACCATCCCGTTGATGATTTTGAACCCATCGGCCGTGCGACGAGTGGCCCTATGTTGATCGTGACACGCAATGATTTTCCAGCAAAAGATGTCAACGAGTTTATTGCCTATGTCAAAGCCAATCAATCCAAAGTGAGCTTGGCGCATGCAGGCGTGGGTTCAGCTTCGCATTTGTGTGGATTGATGATGATGAATGCGCTTAACGTTAGGCTTAATGAAATACCATATAAAGGAACAGCACCAGCACTCAATGATTTGATGGGTGGTCAAGTCGATGTGTTGTGCGATCAAACATCGGGAACTGTTCCCACCGTATTGGGTGGAAAAATTCGCGCCATCGCTGCCATTGGAAAAAATCGTTTGCCATCTCTACCGCAAGTGCCTGCGGTTGCAGAGGTGGGTGTACAAGGCTTAGATATCAATATATCGTTTGGACTTTACGCGCCCAAAGGAACGCCAAAACCTGCAATGGATAAATTAATTTCGTCATTACAAAAAGCGGTGACCGAGCCTGAAGTGATCAAGCGTTTGGAGTCCATGGGTGTATCGGCCGTGAGTGTGGATCAAGCAAGACCTGAAGCCTTGCGCGTGCATTTAAAAAATGAAATGGAAACCTTGGGAGGTTTGCTGATGAAAGCGGGCGTTAAAGGCAACTGATATTTTTTATTGCATGGGCCAACTAAATAAATGCCCAGTTTGTTGCGAAATTTTAATCAGGTCATCGGGCGTATCAATGTCTAACACATAGTTTTGATTCGCGCTTAAAAACCCATGCACTGCTTCACTATTTTGATTGCGCCAATCACTACAACCATAGGAGTCGTTATTGGATAGTATGGACTTTGCAACGGTAGTTGAAAAAATAACCGGGTTACCAGGTTGTCCATCAATAATCGGATAGACCCATTCAATACCCATGGATCGATTTTGATACTCAATGATGATGTGGCTGATGTCTTGCTCTTGAATCAAGGGTTGGTCGGCCAATGCCATGATGACAGCATCACTGTGGTTTGAAATATTTTGCAGGCCCAAACGTTGCGATGAGATCTGTCCTTGATCGGGGTTGGGGTTGTGAACGATGTTGATATTGAAGTGTTGAATGATGGGCTCGATGTTTTTTGCGTAATGCCCTAAAACCACGCAAATATCATTGATTCCTGCAGTTTGCAAAGACTGTATTTTTTTAACAATCAAAGGTGTGCCATCAACTACAATCAAGCATTTGGGACGAAAGCCCATGCGTGAGGCCAATCCCGCTGCTTGAAGCACTGCTGAAATGTTTAACTCAGTTGGAGCCATGTTGCACTTTGCGTTTCCACATTTGCCATGGACGACCTAAGTGTTGATCGTTCATCTCCGCAGTGGCCTTTGCTTCTTCATCGGTTAAATACTCAATGTCACCCAAGGGCATGGACATGATTTGTAATCGTGCGTTGCTTTCTGTGTAAATGGCACGATAAACCGCTTGTTGAATGGAATAGCCAACGGTCACGCTACCATGTCCTCGCATCAAAGCCACTGCATGGGGTCCTAAGCTGTCGGCCAATGCTTTGCCCAATGCTTGATTGCGAATCAATAGATCGATGCTTTCACCAGCACCGAGTCGAATCTCAAACACGGGCGTTTTGGCACCTAAAAAACCACTCATATGACAAATGGGACGAAGGCGCTGTTTGGTGACGACAAATGGAATGATGGCGGGCGAGTGACTGTGGATCACCGACATCACATCGGGTCGCGCTTTGTAAATTTCAGAATGAATGAATCTTTCTACATAACAACGCTCCTGACTCTCTAACACCTGACCGTCTAAATCACAGCAAAGAACGTCTTTAGCGATAACCAAAGCAGGCGCCATGCTTTTGGAAATTAAAAATCGATCGGGGTGCTTGTCATGGCGAACGCTGATATGGCCAAAACTATCGACTACACCTTCATTGACCAAAATATGATTGGCAACAACCAAGTCGTTAATCAATTGTGTATTGGCAGAAGCAATCATCTATTTCTCCTTAATTGGGTTACCATCGTACTTTGGTTATTTTTGCACGAAAGAGGTGTTGTCATGACTTTGCGGCAGTTGTATCAAAAAATAATCAGTGCTCTATTTTTTTATTGTTTGAGTCACTCCTTGCTTTGGGCTCAAGCTTACCCTAATCGAGCCGTCCAAATTGTCGTGCCTGTGGCTGCAGGTGGTGGAACCGATTTGCTTGCACGCACCTTGGGTCAAAAGGTGGGCGAGCAGTTGGGTCAGAGCCTAGCGGTTGATAACCGATTGGGCGCAGGCGGCAACATTGGTGTTGAGTATGTCATCAAGTCCAAGCCCGATGGATATACATTGTTGGTAAGCTCGGCCACCATTGCAACCAATGTGGCGGTGTATCGAAAACTTCCCTACGACTTGGTCAAAGATTTACAAGCCATCACGCTCATTGTCCAAACGGGTGTTGTGTTGGTGGTGCATCCCAGTGTCAAAGCCAACAACTTAGCTGAGTTTGTTGATCTCTTAAAAAGCAGACCCTCTGAAATTAATTATGGATCTGCTGGGATGGGTAGTCCTCAACATTTGGAAAGCGAATTTTTCAATCAATTGGTGAGCCTGAAGTCCAATCATATTCCTTACAAAGGTCAATCGCAAGCGATGAATGATTTGGTCAGCGGTCAAATCAGTTATATGTTCAGTCCCATTCAAAACGCATTGCCTCAAATTCAAACGGGACGCATCCGTGCGTTGGCTGTTGCTTCGAGCAAGCGAAATCCTGCGCTGCCTCAAGTTCCAACGCTTAACGAATTAGGATACAAAGGCGTTGAGCTCACCAATTGGTTTGCTGTTTACGCGCCTGCGGGCACACCGCCAGCGGTCATCAAAAAACTCAATTCGGCATTTGTAAAGGTCGGTCACTCCGATGAGATGAAAGCCAAATTTGAAAAGCTAGGCTTTGATTCTTTTTTTACAAGCAGCGAAGAAGCAACTGATTTCATGCGAAGTGAATTGGTTCGGTGGGCGCGAGTAGCAGCCTATGCAGGCATCAAAGCAGAATAATTTTTTTAAACAAATTTCAGTATGTCAACTGCGTCTTCGGTTTCTGACCAAGTCAATGCCAAAGATTTATTGATGGTCTTGATTGTTACCGTGTCATGGGGCATGAATTATCCGGTGATGAAATTTGTTGTCAACACCTATCCACCTTCTGCTTTTAGAGCTTATACGTTTTTGCTTGGTTTTTTTTGTTTGGCTGTGTATGCGCGTATCAAAGGCATATCGCTGTCGATTCCAATCAAAGAAAGATGGCCTGTTTTTAAGTTGAGTATTTTCAATATGGTGGGGTGGCACTTGCCGATGATTTATGGTGTGAGCATGCTCAACTCGGGAAGAGCGGCCATCATTGGTTACACCATGCCTGTTTGGGCCTTGCTTGCTAGCGCATTGCTCTTTAAAGAAAAAATCACTTGGCGAGCGATGTTGGGTATTGTTTTAGCCATGTGTGCTGCGTTGTTGTTGGCATGGGGTAGTATGGGTCAATGGGGTAATAAGCCCTCGGGCGTGGGTGTGATGTTGATAGGGGCTTTTATTTGGGGTATTGGAAACGCCATGATGAAAAATGCCAAGTTAGGCATTCATGGAATTAGTCTCAGTTTTTGGGCCTTGTTCATCGCCTTTGGTTTTTTTCTTGTCATCACTTGTTTGTTCGAACGCGAACTTTGGCAATGGCCCAATTTTTTGCAATGGTTGGCTATTATTTATAACGGCGTTATTGCTTTTGCTATTAGCTATGTTGCTTGGTTTCATGTGGCTCGCAAACTTTCTGCGGTTTCTAGCGGCTTATCAATTATGTTGGTGCCTGTTTTTGGTGTGACGGGTGGCGCTTTGGTGTTGGGTGAGTCTGTCACCATCGAAGATATCAGCGCATTGTTTTTAATTTTGTTGGCTATGATTGTGGTGTTGCTACCAAGCGAGCAAATCAAAAAAATATTTTTAAAAAATTCCAACTAATTTTTAATGGAGGAGACTTTCGTGATTCAAACCAAACCTATTTTTCAATTAACACTGACCGTACCTAGCATCACCGACCTGGGCCAAACCCCCATGGGCGGCAGAAAAATTGCGCAAGTCAGTGGCGGACAGTTTAAAGGTGAACGGATGCGCGGCAAAGTCACTTCAGCACCAGGAGGTGATTGGTTGCTGATGCGTCCCGATGGTGTTTTAATGCTGGATGTGCGACTCACATTGCAAACCGACGACGATCAACTCATCTATATGTCGTATCGTGGCTTGCGACACGGTCCTAAAGAGGTGATGGACAGACTTAACAAAGGCGAAAAAGTTGATCCCGCACTTTATTATTTTCGAATGGTGCCTGTATTTGAAACAGCGAGTGAAAAATACGGTTGGCTCAATCGCATCGTGTCAGTTGCAACAGGTCGACGCGAAAGCACGGGCCCAATCTATGATGTATACGAGGTTTTATAAAGTTTGGGACCCTACTTCGTAGTTGATCACAAACTCTTCGGGGACTTTAGGTCCCCACACATAAAACGAATCGTCAGGTGGGTAGTTGCCGGTTTTCCAATCGTGATCGCCCGGCACGAAATCAATGTCATACGAAAACTCGCTGAAACTTCCCCATGGATCGCGTGAGTAGAAAAAATAATTCGAACCCAACACGTGACGTCCGACACCCCATCCTTTGGTGTAGCCCGCTTTTAGCATTTGCTCCATGCCTAAACCCACATCGTCGAGTTGTGCCACATCCCAACTCAGGTGATGCAATCCGGGGCCATCCGATTTGACAAACGCAATCATATGGTGATCGCTGCCGTGTACGGCATGCATAAAAACAATGAAATCATCCGATCGATCGGTGACCCTCAAGCCCAAGATGTCTGTATAAAAAGCCACCGACTCTGGCACCTTGTCCGAAAATAAAAGTGCGTGTGAAAGTCTTCTGGGTCTTACCTGTTTAACGCTAGCACGCGTGGGTGCGTTTCCTTTGCCTACCGGTGCACGTGGCGTGATGATGGGTGCAGATTTTTCTTGAGGAGAAGATTTTTTTGCTTCAATTACTTGAATATAAAAACCTTCTGGATGAACCATCCAAAAGCCGTCTTTGCTACCTAAGGGATGAGGCGTGCCATGTTGATAGCTCGATCTTGCAATTCGCTCACCAATGGCCTTCATGTCTTCTGGATAAGCGGCAAATACCATGTACTGCAATTTCTTCTTTTCGTCACCTTGGTGAATGCTGGCCCAACAATGTGTGTGGTTGATTGTGTGTAAATCCACTTGATCCTTGTGTTGCTTCACATCCAAGCCAAAGACAGAGTAGTAATCCACTGCTTTTTGAATGTCGGGTACGGTAAACACCACACGATCGATTGAGTGAACCGCATGAACCGAGGCGCGATTGGGTAATTTGTTGTCGTTCATAAAACCTCTCTTGACCTTTGCATTGTGAGTGTTAGCATTCAAGTGATCGATTATTCAACATCGAAGGAGGAACACAGTATGCCTATCCACTCCATCAATCATTTTTTCATCAGAGCCGATGATCTTGAATTGACCAAAGACTTTTACATGACTGTATTAGGTTTTGAGGTCATGCCAAGACCTGATTTTCCCTTCCCTGGTTATTGGATGGGCACCAACGGATCCATTCAAGTTCATTTGGGTCCATCGCACATCCCCAATAGAGAAAAGTATTACATCGGTACGCCAGAGGATGCTGTTGATGGTCAAACAGGCGTCATCGACCATGTGGCTTTTTTGGCTGAAGAGCCCGATGGGTTCATACAAAAGTTTATAGAAAAGAAGTTGGGTTTCAGACCTCGTTATTTTCCTGAGTCGCATCTGTATCAGTTGTTTGTGCAAGACCCCAATGGTGTGATGATTGAACTTAATTTTTTCAATATCACCGATGAACCCGAATGGTCTGGTGAAGATTATTCCAAGATGGAACGCGTGAGCATTATTTCTAACTGTAACTAAGGAAGGTCTGAAAAACTCAGTTTAAAAAAGTTCTCGGGCAGTAAATTGCCACACTATGAAATTTGCAATGCTCCGATCGCAAAATCACCCTCTTTTTGAACATTTTCATGCGATCTGCCCCCTCACTGAGGGTTTTTGCCCTGTTTTTGGCGCACCCATCCAGTCGCACCCAAGATGCGTTTCCTCACCATCCACAAATTGCTCAGTGCAAACAATGTG
>SHXN01000026.1 GCA_009693305.1 Limnohabitans sp. | reverse complement strand
GGCAGGGCTTTTAAAGAACGATATTGATTTAACTCATTAACAAACCGCGTGACCGCGCAAAGTGAAGCGTTTGAGTACGACTCTTGACGCCCAGTCTTCTAAACAAACGCCACAAATGAACCTTCACCGTATGTTCGCTGATACCGAGCTCTGTTGCGACATCGCGATTACTCAATCCACGATCAAGCATCAATATCAATTGTTTTTGACGTTTGGAGAGTTTGACCTCACCAATGGCAATTTTAACTTCATCGTCATCACCTTCCATTTTTAAAATACCTTGAATGGCGGCTGAAATTTCTGAAGAATCGGTTGATTTTTCAATGTACAAATCTGCACCCGCTTCTAAGCAGGCGTCGCGAGCTTCACCCGATGGCATAGCGGACAAGACAACCAAAGGCGTAGCAGGATACATTCCTTTGACTTCTTGAATGGCTGATGTGCCTTTGACGCCAGGCAACAACAAATCCAAAACAAATAACTCAGGCTCACCGTTTTTGATGAAGGCCGCTTGCAATTCGCTGTACTTTTCGAGTTCAACAACTTTTGAGGCGGGCTTTAAACGGCGCAACAGCATACCGATGGCTTGACGCAGTAAGGGGTGATCATCAACAACATATAGACTCATACAACTTCTCCTGATCAATAATTTAAACCAATGGCCTCGCGCACATCGCGCATGGTTGCTTGTGCCGTGATTCGTGCCTGCTGGGTACCAGCATCCACTATCTCACGAACGATCCGAGGGTTCAATAGGTAGGGTTCCGCCCTTTGCAACATCGGTTGCTGCTCAGACAAAATCCCATCTATGACAGGTTGTTTACATTCTAAACAACCGATCCCTGCACTCTTGCATCCTTGCGTCACCCAATTTTGGGTTGAAGCATCGGAATACACTTTATGGAACTGCCATACAGGGCAACGTTCCGGATCTCCTGAATCGGTGCGCTTCACGCGCGCCGGATCGGTGGGCATGCGCCTCACCTTGGTCTCTATTGAAGCCTTATCTTCGCGAATGGCTATGGCGTTGTTGTAGCTTTTACTCATTTTGGCGCCGTCCAAGCCTGGCAATTTGCTCGCTTGCGTGAGTAAAACCTGCGGCTCGGTGAGGATCGCTTTACCTGTGCCTTTGAAGTAACCTTCTAGGCGCTCTTTTTGTTTGCTGTCTAATTCGGGTGCTTGTGCAATATAGCCCAATGCACCTTCCAAGGCCTTGGTGTCGCCTGTTTCTTGGTATTGCTTGCGTGATTTTTCAAATCGTTTGACGCTATCTTTGGGTAAGAGATCTAAACACGATTGCACCAAGGCTTCAAAGTTGGGCTCTTTGCCATACAAATGATTGAAACGTCGGGCCGCTTCGCGTGTGAGTTCTACGTGGGAGGCTTGGTCTTCACCTACAGGCACATACTTGGCTTTGTAAATCAAAATATCAGCCGCTTGCAACAAGGGATAACCTAAAAAGCCATAGGTTGTTAAATCTTTGTCTTTTAATTTTTCTTGTTGGTCTTTGTAGGTGGGCACACGTTCGAGCCAACTAATGGGAGTTCCCATCGCAAGCAGGGTAAACAACTCGGCGTGTTCGGGCAATCGACTTTGCAAAAAGATGGCGCATTGGTTGGGATCGAGCCCTGCGGCCAACCAATCAATCACCATTTCATACACATTTTTTTCGATGACTTCGCGACTTTCGTAATGCGTGGTGAGCGCGTGCCAATCGGCAACAAAGTAATAACACTCCATTTTGGATTGCAATCGTACCCAGTTTTTGAGTGCGCCATGGTAGTGCCCCAAGTGCAAAGCACCCGTGGGTCGCATACCAGATAAAACGCGATCTCTCATCTATCGATCCAATAAAAATTTGAGTGGACTAAGCGCCCATTCAATAGCGATAAAGGTAAAGCCCATCAATGGTTGCATCCAAGTGCTGGTGACCACGCCCATGAGAATCAAACCCATCACAATAAAAAATCCATAAGGCTCGATGCGTGAGACGGCAACGGCCGCTCGCCATGGCAATAAACCCACAAGAATACGTCCGCCATCTAAGGGAGGCAGAGGAAACAAATTAAATGCAAACATCACCACATTGACCAAAATGCCAGCGCGTCCGATTTCAATAAAAAACTTTTCATCCACACCGATGCCAATGAGTACGTAAAGGAATAGGCCCCATAAAAGAGCTTGAAAAAAATTGGCCAAAGGTCCGGCGAGTGCGACCCAAATCATGTCGCGCTTGGGTTTGTTTAAGTTTCCAAATTGAACCGGAACAGGCTTGGCATAGCCAAATAAAAATGCGCCATTGGTACTGATATACAACAGCAAAGGCATGGCGATTGTGCCTATCCAATCGATATGGACCAAGGGGTTGAGTGAAACGCGGCCCATCATCCAAGCGGTTTGATCGCCAAAAAGCTTTGCTGCGTAACCATGTGCCGCCTCATGCAAAGTAATGGCGAACAATACTGGCAAGGCGTAAATTAAAACGGTTTGAATTAGATCGTAAGCATTCACGTACATATTCTCTCATTGATCATGGGTATTTTGGAAACTAAAAGTACACTAAGTTGGACTCAAACTACCCTTTTCAAATGAACTATTTTAAATTTGAGTACTAAAGAATGAATAATTAAAGTCCTAACCCTGTCAGCGGACCGAAACCTTTTCTGATAAGAACAGGCGGGCCACCGTTGTCCATGGTGGTGAGATCGACTACGGTGGTTGCATCTAAAGCGCAGGCACCTGCATCAATCACACCTTAGAGTTGATGCTCGAAACGATCTCGAATAACTTCGGGGTCATTGAGAGGTTGAACTTCACCTGGAGGTATCAAGGTAGTAGCAAGCAATGGTGCGTCTTGTAAATCCAAAAGCAATTGCAACACCACATGATTGGGTACACGCAAGCCAATCGACTTTCGTTGGGGATGTGAGACGCGCCTAGACACTTCTTTGGTCGCTTCAGGAATGAATGTGTAAGCACCTAGTGTATTTGATTTCATCAATCGATACTGTCGATTGTCAACTTTTGCGTATTTGGAAAGTTCAGAAAGATCTTTGCATAGCAGCGTTAAATGATGCTTGTCATCGACTTGTCTGATGCGCCGCATATGGTCGACGGCGGTTTTGTCGTCTAAATGACAGACCAAGGCATAACTGGAGTCGGTGGGTACGGCAAGTACGCCGCCTTGGCTGAGCAAACTAATCGCTTGTTTTAATAATCGCAATTGCGGATTGTCAGGATGAACTTTAAACAGTTGCGCCATGAATCAACTCGCTGACCCGATGGACGCCACTTGAAGTTTTTGTTCATAAGCCATATGGATACCAGCGATCACACCACATATCGCAATCAAAATCATGCCTAATAATGCGAAACTCACGGGCACTTGTTGAAAAAAAAGCCAACCTGCAAAAGTTGAAAAGCAATTTGTGAATATAAAAAAAGGTGTTAATTGACTGGCATGTGTTTTTGCAAAAGCCAATATCAACATGTAATGAGCGATGGATCCCATCAATCCGACCAATGTCAGTAGCATCCATTGGTTTTGCGTCAAATCCAAAGTCCATGAATCAAACACAATCAAAGATATACCCAATGTTCCAATCCAGATCATATAAAAATGCATCGTCATGGGGTCTTCACTGCGCGTCATTTGACTGGTGAGGGTTTGAAACGCGGCATACGCTATCACCATACAAATGGGATACAGAGCGTCCCAGCCTGACAAACTACCGCCAGGTCGCACAATGAATAAAGCGCCAATCATGCCACCACTCACGCAAGCCCAATGCACGGCAGGCACATGTTCCTTTAATAAAAATCGCGCTAAAAAAGTCACCGCAAGAGGAGCGAGCGATGCCTATCGCTGCAAATTCTGCTAGCGGCATTTTTTTAAACTAATGAAACCTAAAACACTGCATATGAACATCAAACCACCGCGCAACCATTGTTGTCGAGCTTGTTGCGTTCTCAACAAAGCGCGACTGCATCGCGGCAACAAAAATAATGTAGTGATGCACGACTGAATCACGTAACGGATAAATAAAACCATCATGACCGGAATCGTGGTGATTAAAAATTTATTGGTCGTATCTAAAATAGCAAAACACATCATGCAAGGAATGAGTATTGCTATGCCTTGCCATTGTATGGAAGTATTTCGCACGTACAAAACTAAATACTCTTAATGTTGGATGCGATGAGTGAGTAATTCCCAAACTGGGGTGAGGTCGCCAGGTAACCAAGGCAGCGTGCCTAAATCGGTGTGGCTTTCGTCAGGGCTGTGAAAATCGCTGCCACGAGATGCCGCGAGTTTGTATTCACGAGCGATATCGGCATACTTAATGGCGTCTTGTGTGCTGTGACTGCCAGTGACGACTTCAACGCCTTGTCCGCCATGGTTGATGAATTCTGTAAATAAAGCAAACTCTTCGTTGGCTGTGAATGCGTAACGCGCTGGATGGGCAATAACAGCAAGGCCGCCCCCATCTCGAATCCATTGAACAGCGTCTTTGAGCGACGCCCAACGGTGGGGGACGAAGCCTGGATTTCCTTCAGTTAAAAATCGACGAAAGACTTCGTGTGTGTCTTTGCAAAGACCGGACTCAACTAAAAAACGAGCAAAGTGCGTGCGCGAAATGAGTTCGGGGTTGCCAACAAATTGAAGCGCACCTTCGTAGGCGCCATGAATACCCACTTTGGCGAGTTGATCGGACATTTCTTGTGCGCGCTCGTTGCGCCCGCCTCTTGTGCGATGAAGTCCTGCAATCAGGTTGGGGTCGTCGGGATTAAAACCCAAGCCAACAATGTGTACGGTTTGTCCAGCAAAAGAGACAGAAATTTCTGTGCCCGTGATGTATTTCATGCCCAGTTTAAGGGCTACCTTTGCGGCGCGGTTTTGTCCGTCAATTTCATCGTGATCGGTGAGTGACCACAATTCAACACCGTTGGCATGCGCACGTGCGGCCAAGACCTCAGGCGTTAAGGTCCCATCAGAAACCACAGAGTGGCAATGTAAATCGGCGTTGAGAATATTCACACCTGTATTGTACGACTCTCACTATGACTCGTCAGCCATGCCCTCAATTATCAATTTCAATCGATCAAGCCCTTGCCAATGATCAATTTCCATACGAAAAGCCAGATGCGCGTGGGATGGCAATGAATCGGTGCGACCAAACCAAATGCCATCAATGGGGTGACCTTTTAATTTCATTTTTAAGGCTAAATGTTTTCCACCCACAATGCGTTGACTCACAATTTGAACCGTGTCATTAAAAAGTGGCGGTGAAAAACCTTGACCCCATACTTCATTTTGTAAAAATTGCGCGACTTCGGGTTTTATCCATTGCGCATCCAACTCGCCATCCGTCAGAATCATTTGTTCCAAGGTTGAAGCATCCAACCATTCCATCGCCACTTGTGAAAAGGCTTCTTCAAATGTGGCCAAATCTTCTTTGTACAGAGTGCAGCCAGCTGCCATGGCATGGCCACCAAAACGCAACAGCAATTGCGGGTGACGCTTGACCATGAGATCTAAGGCATCGCGCAAATGAAAACCTGCAATGCTTCTGCCCGAGCCTTTGATGATGGGTTGAGCTGTTGTTGACTGGGTACTGCTTGCAAAAACAAAAGTGGGGCGATGGTGTTTGTCTTTAAGACGAGAAGCAACAATGCCAACAACACCTTCATGAAAATCGGGATCAAAAACGCATATGGCAGGTGGCGCACTTTCTTTGGCATCGAGCATGGCATCCGCCAATTTCATGGCTGAATCGCGCATGTGAGTTTCAATCGATTGACGTTCCCGATTGATGGCATCGAGTTGTTGGGCCAATACTTGGGCCTGCTGATGGTCGTCAGTTAACAAACATTCAATGCCCATTCGCATATCGGACAAACGACCCGCCGCATTGATGCGCGGCCCTACTGAAAATCCAAAATCATGACTGCCCACGCGATGTGGGTCTTTGCCAGCCACTTTGAGCAGAGCGTCAATCCCTGGTTGCGAATGCCCCTTGCGAATCATTTGCAAGCCATTGGCAACCAAGCGGCGATTGTTGGCATCAAGGCTTACCACATCGGCCACAGTGCCTAATGCGACCAACGGCAACAATGAATTGAGCTTGGGCTCGTTACCGTTTGAAAAATAATTTTGATTACGCAGTTGCGCACGTGTTGCTATAAGTACATAAAACATCACACCCACACCCGCCAAACTTTTACTCACAAAACTGCAACCCACTTGGTTGGGGTTCACGATGACATCGGCCAAAGGCAACTCAGGCCCCGGCAAATGATGATCGGTGATGAGCACTTGCATGCCTAATTTTATGGATTCATCCACACCTTCAACGCTAGCGATTCCGTTATCGACCGTCACCAACAGATCGACACCGAGTGCATGAACGCGTTGGGCGATCGGTGGCGTGAGGCCGTAGCCGTCGACAACGCGATCGGGAACAACATACTGAACAGATGAGGCGCCCAGCAACTTCAATCCACGCATTGCAACAGCACACGCAGTTGCGCCATCGCAATCGTAATCAGCGACGATGCAAATACGTCGCTGACGAACAATGGCATCAGCGAGTAATGCACCTGCTTGTTGTGAGCCCAGTAAATGATCGGGTGAAAGTAGTTGAGACAAACTTTTGTCGATATCAACCGCGCTGCTTAAACCGCGTGCTGCATAGAGTCGTGCCAGCAAGGGGTGAATGTTATGTTGTTCAAGCGTCCATACTGTTTTGGGGTGAACGTCGCGTGGTTTTATTTTCATGAAATCAGTTGACTCAATGTGGGTTGACGCAGCGCATTGCGAATGTTGATACTCCAATTGGGGGGTGCAAAAGTAAACGTTTGAAAACCATTTTCACCACATAGGCTTAATTTTGCATCGGGATAGTTTAAATGCTGAGAAAAAAATTGCTCATCCAATATTTGCCATGCAGCAGTCCATTTTTCAATATCTTGATTCAAATAGGGTTCTAAAAGATCGTCAAGATAAATGACGTTTGAAGTTGGCTTAATGTCGTCGCGTGTAAGGCGTCCTGTGCCACTGAGCCAAAAAGAATTGATGCTGGGATGTCGATGGTTGTTCACGGGATGCGTATAGAGTAGCATTTGCATTTCATTTTGCAATCGTCGAATCAAACGCACGCTGGCCGATTGTGTGGCGTCCCTGCTGCCCACCAACCAATCCTCGACCGATCGAGAAATCACACGATCAAAAGACGCTGTGGTTAAATCTAAAAAAATATCTGATTGCGCAAGCCACAAGTCGGGCTTGAGGACATGCAAAGCGATGCCGTCTTCTAAAAAAAATGATTGCATCGATTCAAAAATTTCAGCCGATTCTTTTTCGGAAATGTTTTCAGCACTGGCTAAACGCACTTGTCCGTTGCTAACAGCCCAATGACACGGGTGAAAAAAAGCCCAGCCTTGATGGCCGTCAAATCCGGCTTCATGCGCAGCCCATGCGGCCCATGGCCAATTGCCGTCTTCTTTACGCCATTGCATGGCGGTGCCTTGGGCAACGTCGTGGGACGAGGTCAAAGCCTTCTCATCCATTGTGTATTGTGTTCGATGCGCCGTCGTCAAAAAACGACGCAAATGGGGCAAATTCAATCGATCCAATGCTTGATTGAATATTTTCTTGTCACTGGTGTCGATGGCCGAAGCCACAACCACATGGGTAGATAATGATTGCATAGAGCATCCATTGTCAGGGATGTCACAATACCGCTTTAAATGACGGAAATCATGCAAAACAAGTCCTTCTGGCTTTACGAGTTGTTGATTGGCTGGCGATTTACACGCGCTGGAAAAGTGGCTCGTCGCAATCGTTTCATCTCATTTATTTCATCGGTATCGATATTTGGCATTGCTTTGGGCGTTGCGGCTCTTATTATCGTTCTGAGTGTCATGAACGGTTTTCAAAAAGAAGTGCGTGATCGCATGCTCGGTGTTTTGTCGCATATCGAAGTGCTGGCCTATTCAGGCGAGTCCTTGGGCAATGCATCACAAATTTCACATGCGATTGCGGCTACACCGCAAGTCATTGCGCAAGCGCCGTTTGTGATGTCGCAAGTTTTGCTGGCTCGCAGTGAGGATATGCGTGGTGCGATGGTCAGAGGCATCGATCCCGTTCAAGAGTCAGCAGTCACCGATATTGTGGCGGCTTGGCCTGATTCTTTAAAAGAAAAACTTCAGCCTGGTTTATTTAACGTGGTGTTGGGTGGCGAGTTGGCGCGTGCGTTGGGTGTCCGTATGGGAGACCGTATCACCCTGATTTCACCTGGCGGACAAATGACGCCCGCGGGTGTGGTGCCTCGACTCAAACAACTCGAAGTGATTGGCACAGTCGATTCGGGCCACTTTGAATACGATGCGACACTTGCATTTATTCATATTGAAGATGCACAAAGAATATTCAGACTCGATGGTCCTGCAGGCATTCGCGTCAAAATCAATGATGCTCAACAAGCACGACAAGTGGCCAATCAATTAGTCGGCGTTGTAGGGGCTGATGTGATTGTTCGCGATTGGACTCGACAAAATCGCAATTGGTTTGCTGCTGTCGAAATTGAAAAGCGTATGATGTTCATTATTCTGACGCTGATTGTGGCTGTTGCCGCATTCAACTTGGTCAGCACGTTGGTGATGACGGTAACCGACAAGCGCGCCGATATTGCAATTTTGCGCACCCTGGGCGCTAGTCCTGCAAGCATCATGTCCATATTTGTGGTGCAAGGTGCAACCGTGGGTTTTATTGGTACGGTCGGTGGCTTATTAATGGGACTTTTGGTTTCTTTCAATATCGACGTCATCGTTCCCGGGATCGAAAAATTATTGGGCGCCAATTTTTTACCGCGTGATATTTATCTCATCAGTCGCATGCCCAGCGATCCACAAGCGGCTGATATCTGGCCCATTGTTTTGATTGCATTTTTGTTGGCACTCTTGGCCACGCTTTATCCGAGTTGGCGAGCCAGTCGCATCGATCCTGGAGAGGCCTTGAGATATGAATAATTTTGTACTTGGTGCGGATCAAATCTCACGCCGATTTTCTGAAGGAAAACTCGACGTTGAAGTTTTAAAAAAAATCGACTTGCATGTGCGTCCCGGCGAAACCATTGCAATTGTGGGTGCATCGGGTTCTGGCAAAAGCACCTTGCTACAAATATTAGGCGGACTCGATCAACCCACCAGCGGCCATGTTTCGATTGCAGGTCAATCCTTGTCCAATCTCAATCCCACCGAGTTAGGTGTTTTTCGAAATCTGCATTTGGGTTTTGTTTACCAATTTCATCATCTCTTGTCCGAATTCACGGCGCTCGAAAATGTGGCGATGTCCTTATGGATTCGACGCAACTCACGCAAGCATGCCAATGAGCAAGCGCAACAGATGTTAGAGGCTGTGGGTTTGGTCGATAGAGGTCATCATTTACCGAGTCAACTCTCCGGTGGTGAGCGACAACGTGTGGCGATTGCACGCGCATTGATCACACAACCCGCTTGCATTTTGGCCGATGAGCCCACTGGCAATTTAGATCGATCAACCGCTGAGCAAGTTTTTCAATTGATGATGGGATTGGCGCAAACCCATCAATCTGCTTTTGTCGTCGTAACGCACGATCCTCTATTGGCATCGCGTTGCGAGCGCAGACTCTATTTGCGTGCAGGACAATTAAGCGACTCCGAGTGATGGTGTATGTGGGTTGATACACATTGTCATCTCGATGCCTTGGAATTTGCTTCAGACATTGATGTCGTCAGACAGCGTGCACGTGATGCAGGCGTCAATCGTTGCGTTATCCCCTGTGTAGAAGTCAAGCATATCGACCCTGTTCGTTTATTGGCCCATCGGTTGGATGATGTGTATGCGTTGGGTATTCATCCGATGTATACGCCACAAGCGCAAGTTTCTGATATTGCAGTTTTGGATGACGCACTCCAAAAACATAGAAATGACTCACGTTTGGTGGCCGTGGGTGAAATCGGTATCGATTGTTTTGTATTGGGCCTTGATATAGAAATTCAAGAATATTTTTTTTATCAACAATTAAAACTCGCACAAAAATACGAACTTCCCGTAATCCTTCATGTGCGCAAATCTGCAGATTTGATTCTCAAAGGCTTGAGAAGATTTCCAGTGGTTGGAGGCATTACACATGCATTCAACGGCAGCCTTCAACAAGCGCAAACATTTGTTGAGATGGGATTTAAATTGGGATTTGGCGGCGCCATCACTTTTGAGCGCGCGCTTCAAATTAGAAGATTAGCGACTCAGTTGCCTCTTTCAGCCATTGTTTTAGAAACAGACGCGCCTGATATCCCGCCACATTGGTTGTATGTGGATATTCAAAAGCGACAATCGGGTGTACCGCAAGGCCGCAATGAGCCCTCGCAACTCCCGCGTATTGCGCAAGTCATTGCAGATATCAAAAACATTTCTTTACAACAACTGGCGCAATCCAATTTACAAAATACCCGCCAAGTGCTGGGCCATCACATTTAAGCGTCGAATGCAAAAAAACAAACAACAATTGCCAGAGGTTAATTTTTCCGAGCATGGAAAAATTCGTTACCTTCATTTGGGTACCCAATGGGTTCAAGGTTCTATGCAAATCAATGAGCCATTTGAAATTCATCTTGAATATATTCAGCGCATGATGGCTTGGTTGCTATTTACCGATTTCACACAACTCAAAAATTTACACGTCATGCAATTGGGACTGGGCGCCGCATCACTCACCAAGTTTTGCCATAAACATTTACATACCCGAACAACCGCAATCGAAATCAATCCCCAAGTGATTGCCGCGTGTCGCTTGTGGTTCAAATTGCCACCCGATACCTCTCGACTCCAAGTGATTTTGGGTGATGCGGCTGAAGTCGTCGATCATGCGCATTGGCGTGAACAGATTGATGTGTTGCAGGTAGACCTTTACGACCATGAGGCAGCAGCACCTGTTCTTGACAGTGAAATTTTTTATGCGCAATGCAAAAGTCTGTTGTCGCATCAAGGGTGCATGGTGGTTAATTTATTTGGTCGATCGGTGAGTTTCGATCAAAGTCTTTTAAAAATTAAAAATGCGTTTGGCGCAGATGCGGTTGGGTCTTTTAAGCCCACACGCGAAGGAAACACCATCGTGATGGCCTTCAAAAATCTGCCCAAACTCGATCGTGCGCAACTCCAGTTGCGGGCCGAGGTGATCGAGTCCAGGTGGCAATTAGCCGCCTCAAAGTGGCTAAAAGTGCTTCATTTGACCTAAAAAGGGGCGTTTATTCGAGTTTCCGAAGTGACTATATATAGGTGAAACCCGCATAGAAGATCGGGGGTTTACCCCTCACAATTAAGCCATTGAAACAGTTCGAGGAGATTTTCTGTGAATATCAAAAGTCAAAAAGACTTTGTTTCGGGCCTGATGTTTTTAACTCTTGGTGTTGGATTCGCATGGGGAGCGACTTCTTATACCATTGGCGCAGCCGCCCGAATGGGTCCTGGTTACTTTCCAATGCTTTTAGGCGGCATGCTCGCCATATTTGGTGCTGTCATCATGCTTTATTCTTTGGTTGTTGAAACCCCCAGTGGTGAAAAAATCGGCGGTTTTGCTTGGCGTCCCGTTGTTTATATTTTGGGCTCTAATGTAGCCTTTGGTATTTTGTTGGGCGGTTTGCCAAAATTGGGTCTTGCACCCATGGGCCTTATAGTTGCTATCTTTGGGCTCACCTTGATCTCAGCTAAAGCGGGTAGCGAATTCAAACTTAAAGAAGTTCTGATGCTTGCCGCTGGCTTGTCCGTTATGAGTTATTTTGCGTTCATCAAGTTGCTCAATTTACAAATGCTTGTTTGGCCAACTTTCATTACAGGATAAGGAACCCCCATCATGGATTTACTTGCAAATCTTTCTACAGGCTTTGGCGTTGCGTTTACGCCCCTCAATCTCTTGTATGCATTTATTGGTTGTATGTTAGGTACGCTCATTGGTGTGTTGCCGGGTATCGGACCTGTGGCAACCATCGCGATGTTGCTCCCAGCAACCTATGCACTGCCCCCTGTATCTGCCCTCATTATGTTGGCGGGTATTTATTACGGCGCTCAATACGGTGGCTCCACCACGGCTATTTTGGTCAATCTGCCAGGAGAATCATCTTCGGTTGTTACCCTCATTGACGGCTATCAAATGGCTCGAAAGGGTAGGGCTGGTCCTGCACTTGCTGCTGCGGGTATTGGTTCCTTCTTTGCGGGTTGTGTCGGCACCTTAATTTTGGCCGCATTTGCTGCGCCTCTAACTGAGCTTGCTTTCAAATTTGGTCCAGCCGAATACTTTTCACTTATGGTTTTGGGCCTGATTGGAGCGGTTGTTTTGGCTTCTGGCTCACTCATTAAAGCCATTTCAATGATTGTCTTGGGCCTACTCTTAGGCTTAGTAGGTACAGATGTTAATTCTGGCGTTGCTCGTTACAGTTTTGATATTCCAGAGCTGACAGATGGAATAGGTTTTGTTGTGGTAGCTATGGGTGTTTTTGGCTATGGCGAAATCATTGTCAACTTAGGTCAACCTGAAGAAAACCGTGAGGTTTTCACAGCAAAGGTACAAGGATTGTTTCCAACAGGTGAAGACTTCCGTAACATGATTCCTGCTATTATGCGCGGAACTGCTTTGGGTTCTGTACTGGGTGTATTACCTGGTGGCGGTGCTTTATTAGCTGCTTTTGCCGCTTACACCATCGAGAAAAAAACCAAATTGCGCCCTGGCGAGGTTCCATTCGGTCAAGGAAATATTCGCGGTGTTGCAGCTCCTGAGTCTGCCAACAATGCGGGTGCTCAAACCTCATTCATTCCCTTGCTCACATTGGGTATCCCCCCTAATGCGGTGATGGCATTGATGGTGGGTGCGATGACTATTCACAATGTTCAACCTGGCCCTCAAGTGATGACCAGTAATCCACAACTCTTTTGGGGTTTAATTGCGTCCATGTGGATTGGTAACTTGATGTTGGTTATTCTCAATTTGCCACTCATTGGAATGTGGGTCAAGCTTTTGGCGGTTCCTTATCGTTTCCTCTTCCCAGCAATTATTTTGTTTTGTGCGATTGGTGTTTATTCCACTAATAACAATACATTCGACATTTGGTTGGTTGCTATATTTGGCTTCATTGGATACGTATTTGTCAAGCTAGGTTGTGAGCCTGCTCCATTGTTGCTTGGTTTTATTTTGGGTCCGATGATGGAAGAGAATCTACGTCGCGCATTGTTGCTCTCGCGTGGTGATTGGACGGTATTTCTTACGAGACCTTTATCAGGCTCGCTGCTAGCGGCAGCTGCTATCCTGTTAGCGATTGTTTTGCTTCCAGCAATTAAGGCAAAACGTCAAGAGGCTTTTGTGGAAGAATAAACTCTTCTATACAAGTTTTAGCAAGGCGCCTTCGGGCGCCTTTTTTCGCCATCCAAAAAAACAGTTCGTTAGGTTTTTTATGAATTTCAATTTTTCCAATCCCTACACATCAATACGCTTGCCCGTCTTTGCAAGAAATGTAGTCTCTACATCGCATCCATTGGCCGCACAAGCGGGATTAAAAATACTTTGGGCGGGTGGAAATGCAGTGGATGCAGCGATTGCTGCAGCGGCAACCATTGCTATTACAGAACCCGTGAGCAATGGACTGGGCTCCGATTCATTTTGTATTTTGTGGGACGGCCAACAATTACATGGACTCAATTCATCAGGTCATGCGCCTCGTTCATGGACACCCGAATATTTTCACCGCAAATACGGATCGCAATCAGATACCCCTCCGAAAAGAGGTTTTGACTCCATCACCATTCCAGGTGCTGTTGCGAGTTGGGTTACATTGAGCGAAAAATTTGGGAAATTACCCTTTGAAGATTTATTGCAACCTGCAATTGAAGTTGCAGAGCGGGGCTATCTTTTGCCCGTCGTCGTTCAACAAAAATGGGCGGCAGCCACACCGGAGTTACAAAATCTTCCAGGCTTTGCGCAAAGTTTTTTGCCATGGGGTCGTGCACCCAATTTGGGAGAGTTATTTCAATTTTCTGCAGCGGCCAATGGCTTGCGTGCAATTGCAAAAACCAAGGGCCAAGCTTTTTATGGTGGAGAAATAGCACACGCTATCGAAAAATTTTCTGCCCAACATGGTGGAACACTCACTGCACAAGATTTTGCAGATTACAAGCCTCAATGGGTCACACCGATTCAAAAAAATTATCGCGGATACACCTTGCATGAAATACCACCAAACGGGCAAGGCATTGCCGCATTGATTGCATTAGGCATTCTGGAAAATTTTGATATTCAAAAACTCGCAGTCGACGGTATTGATTCACAACACTTGCAAATCGAAGCGATGAAGTTGGCGTTTGCAGACGTCTATCGCTATGTGGCTGATCCTTCGAGTATGGAAGTAACCCCCGAACAAATGCTTGACAGTGCCTATCTCGCCAGTCGCGCCAAATTAATTGATATGAAAAAAGCACAAAAATTTGGCGCTGGCAATCCCGTCAAAGGAGGTACTATTTATTTGAGCGCTGCCGATGAAAACGGCATGATGATCAGTTTTATTCAAAGCAATTACATGGGCTTTGGCTCAGGTTGTGTCGAGCCCACATTCGGAATCAGTTTACAAAACCGGGGTCATGGTTTTTCAACCAACCCCAAAGCGCTCAATCCAGCCAATTTAGTTGCGCCTGGAAAACGGCCATTTCACACCATCATCCCAGCCTTTCTCACCAAGGACGGTCGTCCTGTGATGAGTTATGGTGTGATGGGTGCCAATATGCAACCGCAAGGACACATGCAAACATTGGTGCGTATGCTCGACTATGGTCAAAATCCTCAAGCGGCATGCGACGCGCCAAGATGGCGCTTTAATCAAGACTTTTCCATCAACGTTGAAGCCGCAATGAACGCACAAACTGTGCAAGGTTTATCCGCGCGAGGTCATCAAATGGACGTCATCAACGACACCTACCAAGATTTTGGATCAGGCCAGTTTATTTGGTTGGCAGGGGATCCCAAAAAAGAAGGGTATGTGATCGCCAGTGATTCACGCAGAGACGGATTAGCCGCTGGTTTTTAAATAATTTTGATACCAAGCTTGTGCTGTTTCGATATCTTGTGCGATGCCTTTTTTTAATTCTTCAAGACTGTCGTATTTTTTTTCATCGTGAAGTTTGTGCAATAAATCGACACGAATGATTTTTCCATAACCGTGATTCATATCCCATTCTTGCGGCCACTCTAAGCAATGGGTTTCGAGCAATACACGACCCGCATTGCTATCGTTTGCATCCAGTGTGGGCCTCACACCTAGATTGGCTACACCCATCAGAGGTTTGCTGTGCAAGTCATGAACTTGAACAACAAAAATCCCACTTGTCGCTGGATTCCAATGCCCCATTCGTATATTTAAAGTTGGAAATTGAAGTTTGCGACCCAACTTGCGACCGTGCACCACGTGGCCTGATAAGGTGTAGGGCCGTCCCAGCAATTGAGTCACCTCATTGAGTTCGCCACGTCTTAATGCATCTCGCGCGGCAGAACTCGAAACGCGAATGGTGGGTTGTGAGTCACTGATTTTTGATTGTGCCTCTAGGTTGGGTATTTCAAAGCTGTTCATGCGCGCCACATCAAATCCCAATTTTTTACCGTATTGGGTCAGCATGTTATAGTCGCCTGCGCGTTGCGCGCCAAACCGAAAATCATCGCCGACCAAGACATATTTAGCACCTAAACCGCGCGCCAAAATATCTTGCATAAAAGAGGGTGCAGACAGGCTGGCCAATGACAGGTTGAACGGTAAAATCACGCATTGATCAATGTCGCAGGCCTGAAGTACTGCTAATTTGTCGCGCAAAGTGGCAATACGCGCGGGTGCGCTCGACGCGGGCAATCCTTTTTGGGCAACAAAAAAATCCCTGGGATGGGGCTCGAAAGTCATCACGCAGCTGGGCAGTCGGCGGTGTTGTGCCTCCGAGCGTAACAAAGCCAACATGGCCTGATGACCCCGATGAACCCCATCGAAGTTCCCGATGGTCAGGGCGCACGCTGGCGCCAGATCTTTGTGATGAAATCCTCTAAAAATTCTCATGGGAAGTCGCTTGTGGCCAAAGCCGTCATCAAAAAAGGTTATATTGTCCCTGATTGTCTCTGATTAATTTTTGGAGGTGCATGTTGAAGGTTTTGAAATTATCAGCCCAAGGGCTTCCGCAGTCTTGGATCTCTTTAGAACAAGCGGTGATTCACTACGCGGCTGAAGAGGTGCGTTGGGAATCAGGTGGCGAAATTGCCGTCTTTCATGGCGGACATAATGCCATCACAGGATTGCAATCGGTCATCACCATCAATAGCATCATCGGAACCAAGGGTGTTCCCAATATCAATCCCTTTGATTTAAAGTCAGGCCTCACCAATAGCAAACTTTTTGCCCGCGATCGTAATATTTGCGCTTACTGTGGCGATCATTTTCATGAAACAGAATTAACGCGCGAACACATCATGCCATTTAGTCAGCACGGACTCGATACTTGGATGAATGTGGTGACTGCTTGCCGTGGTTGTAATCATCGCAAAGCCAATCGCACACCCGAACAAGCACGCATGCCTCTTTTGTACACACCGTATGTGCCGAGTTTATGGGAAGACTTTATTTTGCGTAACAGAAAAATAATGTCCGATCAAATGGAATTTTTAACCGCACATTTGCCTAGACATTCGCGCTTGGCTGCTTGATCATTTGCTCAACGGCTTGGGGATAAATGATGTGTTCTTGTGTGAGGACTCGTGCAGCGAGTGTTTGCCCTGTATCGCTCGGCAATACAGGCACGACAGCTTGAGCCAAGATAGGGCCGTGATCGAGTTCATTCGTTACCTTGTGAACCGTTGCGCCTGCAAATTTGAAACCCGCTTCAATCGCTCTTTCGTGCGTATGCAGACCCGGAAATGTGGGCAAGAGAGACGGGTGAATATTGATTAAACGATCGTGGTAATGCCCCACAAATTCAGGCGTCAAAATTCGCATAAAACCTGCAAGTAAAACCAACGAAGGTTGATACACATCAATGCATTGTTGCAATGCTTGATCGAATGCGCGTCGAGGCTCAGCTTGCAATAAAAAATCTTTGTGATTGACGACGTGTGTGCTAAGCCCTTGGTCTTTGGCCCAAGACAGGCCTTTTGCGTCAGGATTGTTGGAGATGACGGCACAAATGCGCGCTTGGTACCGATCAGCCCAATTGTTTTTTTGGGCAGCGGCAACCAAGGCCATCATGTTGGATCCACCACCCGAAATCAGGATCACCATATTTTGCATGGGCCCAATTATCCTTTGCCTCAACCACAAAAAATACAACCCATCAGAAATAAGGCAAAATCGCACGAGCGTGCTAAATCATAAAAGGTGAAACCACATGGACTTGTCATTTACGCCTGAAGAACAAGCGTTTAGAAAAGAAATCAGAGCATGGGTGTGCGCTCATTTGCCCACATCTATTTCTCACAAAGTGCACAACGCCTTGCGCTTAACTCGAGAAGACATGCAGACATGGGCCAAAATTTTGGGTGAAAAAGGATGGTTGGGTTATGGCTGGCCCAAACAATTTGGGGGCCCTGGTTGGAACGCCATTCAAAAATATTTGTTTGAAGAAGAGTGCGCACTGGCTGGCGCGCCTAGCATCGTGCCCTTTGGTCCTGTGATGGTGGCGCCCGTCATCATGGCTTTTGGCAATGCGCAACAACAAGAAAGATTTTTGCCAGGCATTGCCAGTGGCGATGTGTGGTGGAGTCAAGGTTATAGCGAACCTGGCTCGGGATCTGATTTGGCATCTTTGCAAACGCGTGCTGAGCGCGTGGGCAATCATTATTGGGTCAATGGTCAAAAAACATGGACCACGTTGGGTCAACACGGCGAATGGATTTTTTGTTTGGTGCGAACCAGCACAGAAGACAAACCGCAAACAGGCATTTCATTTTTATTGATCGATATGAAGTTACCAGGTGTTACGGTGCGTCCCATTCGTTTGTTAGATGGCGAATGCGAAGTCAACGAAGTGTGGTTTGACAATGTCAAGGTGCCTGCAGAAAATTTAATTGGCGAAGAAAACAAAGGTTGGAATTACGCTAAATTTTTATTAGCGCATGAGCGCACCAATATTGCCGACGTCAATCGTGCCAAGCGCGAGTTGGGGCGATTAAAGCGCATTGCAAAAGCCGAAGGTGTTTACACCGATACGCGCTTCAAAGATGAAATCGCTAAATTAGAAGTCGATATCGTTGCTTTAGAGATGATGGTGTTGCGGGTGCTGAGCGCAGAAAAATCAGGCAAACAATCCTTGGACATTGCAGGCTTGCTCAAAATTCGAGGCAGTGAAATTCAACAGCGTTATTCAGAGTTGATGATGCTCGCCGCGGGCCCCTACAGTTGGCCTTTCATTCAAGAAGCGATGGAAGCGGGTTGGCAAGGCGACCATGTGGGCGCTGCGCATTGCGCGCCTTTGGCGTCAACTTATTTCAACATGCGCAAAACAACCATTTATGGCGGAAGCAACGAAGTGCAACGCAACATCGTTGCCCAAACTGTTTTGGGATGAAACCAATGCACAAGTCTATTTATTTTTTAAATCCATCATTGAGGCTGATACATCATGGATTTTGATTTTTCATCTGAACAAGAGCAACTGCGCGATGCGGTTAACAAATGGGTTGAAAAAGCCTACACGTTTAAGCGCAGAAGAAGCATTGTGAGCGCGGGTGGTTTTTCACCCGATGTTTACCAAGAATTGAGTGGTTTGGGTTTGACCGGTTTGTACGTTGCCAGCGAGCACGGCGGTATGGATATGGGACCCGTTGAAGGCATGGTCGCCATGGAAGAGTTGGGTCGTAGTTTGGTGATGGAACCCTTGGTGCACACTTGGATTGCAAGTGCATTGCTTCAACATTTTGCAACGCCTGCGTTACAAAAAAATTGGTTGCCGCGCATGGCAACGGGTGAGGCATTGGTGGTGTTGGCGCATCAAGAAAGAGCCTCTCGCTATCAATGGCAAGTGTGTCAAGCACAAGCCACACAAGCGGGGCAAGAGTGGTCTGTTACTGGACACAAAAGTGTGGTGCCCGCAGGTGACAAGGCGCAAGCCTTTTTGGTGCCTGCCATGCATCAACAACAAATGGCTTTGTATTGCGTGTCAACCAATACTAAGGGCGTTCATTGCCGTGCTTATGTTGCACAAGATGGTTCGCGCATGGCCGAGATCGAATTTAAAAACGCCAGTGCCAGTTTGATCACAACAGATGGCGCAACTGCGCTTTCATTAGCCGTGGATATGGGGATCGCGTCATTGTGCGCACAGGCCATTGGTGCGATGGAAAAAACATTGACATTAACGGTTGAATACATGAACACCCGCAAACAGTTTGGCGTTGTCATTGCAGGTTTTCAAGCATTGCGTCACCGCGTTGCTGACATGAAAATGCAATTGGAGTTGGGCCGATCGATGAGTTATTACGCCACGCTCAAACTGCAAGCGCCCGAACCAGAACGCCGTCGCGCCATGGCGCGTGCTAAATACCAACTGTGTCAATCCATGCGTTATGTGGGGCAACAAGCGATTCAATTGCACGGCGGTATTGGTG
>SHXN01000025.1 GCA_009693305.1 Limnohabitans sp. | reverse complement strand
CAAAGGAGTTCCTCGCAGTCACAACGAATGGTTGGTGGTAGCGCCCTCCATCATTGAAGCCGGCAATCTCAAACCTTTTGCAAGATTACTCAATCCTTTTCCACTCATCAACATGGCTGGTTTTTCAACTGGTTTTGCCGCTTGGTTGGTGTTGGGTGGAACCGTGATTCAACACCATCCTTTTCAATTGGATGTTTTCTTACACCAACTGCGAACAGAACAAATTGATTACACGGTTTGTGCACCTGCGATTTTGAATACCCTGCTTCAAAACGAACATTTGCTCGAAGGTATCGATTTTCAGCGTCTGAGTCGAATCGGATCGGGCTCTGCGCCTTTGTCAGACTGGATGGTGCGAGGCTTTGAAGAAAAATATGGCGTACGCATTGTTAATTATTTTGGGTCCAATGAAGGTGCTGCATTAACTGCAAGTGACATCGATGTGCCAGATCCTCAGTGGCGCGCAGCTTTTTTTCCGCGTGCAGGTGTTGAGGGATTTAATTGGAAAATTTCTACAACGGAAAAAATAAAAACCCGCTTGGTGGACTTACTAACCGAAGAGGAAATTACGGAATCTGGAAAAACAGGCGAGTTGAGATTTGAAGGCCCCACGATTTTTAGCGGCTATTTTGGCGCGCCTGAAATGACAGCAAATGCTTTTGATGATCAAGGTTTCTACAAAACAGGGGATTTGTTTCAGATTGCTGGACCCCAACATCAATACTACCAATTTGTAGGTCGATCCAAAGATTTAATTATTCGCGGCGGTATGAAAATATCTTCTGAGGAAGTGGAAAATTTATTGCTAGCTTGCCCTGGAGTGAAAGAAGCGGCGGTGGTGGCTGTTCCCGATCCAATCATGGGTGAAAAAATTTGTGCATGCATAGCCACGGATGATGAACAAAATGTCAGCCTGAAAAGCATCAACGATCATTTAAAAAATCAAAAACACATTGCAATTTTTAAATTGCCAGAATATTTGATGTTTGTAACCACATTGCCTCGCAATCCTGTTGGAAAAATTCTTAAACGCGATTTGCGAGTACAGGCACGATTGAAATTTATCACATGAAACCATTACTTCTACTCATTCCAGGAATGCTCAATGATGACCGTGTTTGGGCAGATGTAGTTGAACTTGTCAAACCATTTGCTGATACACGTGTTGCACAAGTGCTAACCCAATCAAGCATCTCAGAGATGGCGCAAGATGCCTGGCGGTTGATCCTTGACGAACCTGCAGATCGAAAAATAGTGATTGTTGGGTTTTCAATGGGCGGCTATGTCGCATGTGAAATGGTGGCACAACCTCTTCGTCCAGCTCATGGATGGGCACTCGTTGATTCATCCATACAAATGGATTCACCCGATGCATCGGTAGGACGTGAAAAAACAATCACGGCCATGCAATCGAGTTTTCCAAAAATTGCACAAAGCATTGCTAAATACGGTACGCATCCACAAAGCCATGGCAATGAAGCATTGATGCAATCGATTCTTCAAATCTTACTCGACGTAGGTGGGCCTACTGCCATTCGGCAATTACAAGCCATTGCTCAACGACAAGATCATATTGATGCTTTGAAAGCGTTGCGCATTCCTGTTCATGTGATCTGCGGCGTCGAAGATAAAACAACACCGCCTGCGCTTTCACAGTTTTCTGCGCAAACACTGCCTCATGCTGAATTATTTTGGATTGATAAAGCGGGGCACATGACGCTTCAAGAAAATCCAATTGCTGTTTCTTATGCGCTTGAGCGCTTGGTTAACAAGGTAATGAATCAACCCTGAAAGAAAAATGTATGAAAAATTTATTTTTAAAAATAAGTCAATTGAGTCTTTTTTGGATTGTCGCTTTGCAAGCTGTCAATGCACAAACCACTTTTCCTGATCGTCCTGTTCGTATCATTGTGCCCTTTGCGGCTGGTAACACCTTGGACACCTCATTGCGCATCGTTGCTGAAGAGTTTAAAAAAAATACAGGGCAACCTTTGTTGATTGATAACAAGCCAGGGGGCTCTGGCATTATTGCCGCACAGGCAGTAGCGCAGGCCACTCCTGATGGCTACACCCTGTTGCTCAGTAATACGAGTATGTTCACCATCAACCCCCATACTTTTAGCAAACTACCCTACGATCCCGAAAAGAGTTTCAGGCACATCACCAATTTTTTAGGCTCTGCTATGGTGTTAGCAGTTCATACCAGTGTTCCTGCTAATGATGTGAAAGAATTTATTGCATGGACCAAGGCCAATCCTGGCAAAGTGTCGTATGCATCTTTTACAGCGGGTAACTCATCGCATTTTGCGGGTGTTATTTTGAATCAACGTGCTGGTATCGATATGACGCATGTGCCATTCAATGGAACGCCACCTGCAGTACAAAATTTAGTCGGTGGTCAGGTGCAAGCGGCATTTTTGCCTTTATTGGCGGTCAAGCCCCATGTTGAATCAGGCAAAGTAAAAGTATTAGCAGTGACCAGTCCACAACGTTCAAGCTTGATGCTAACAGTCGGTACATTTCGTGAGCAGGGCTTTCCCGATTTAGAAATTTATATATGGGCCGCAGTGAGTGCACCTGCAGGCACCCCTGATGCATTGGTGAATCGATTGAATGCAGAGTTTGTGAAGGCATTGAAAAGTTCAGATGTTCGCGACAAATGGCGTGCAATGGATTTTGAAGCTCTACCCTCGACGCCTGAAGAATTTTCACGTTTCATGATGGCCGACTTCAAACGCTGGGGCGAAGCGGTTCGTATTTCTGGATTTAAAGCAACTGAATAAATGAAAGTACCCTTCCCCTACCCATTGCGACTGCCAGTTTTTGCAGCGCCTATGTTTTTAATTTCTGGACCTGAGTTGGTGATTGCCGTATGTCGTGCTGGCATCATTGGTGCATTTCCTACACCCAATGCACGACCCATTGAAAAATTGAGTGAATGGATGCACGAAATCACAGAGGGTATTGCAAAAGCCAAGGACTCAATACATCAACCAGGGCCTTGGTGCGCCAATTTGATCACCCATTCATCCAACACGCGCTTGCCAGAAGATTTGGAATTAATCGCTAAATTTAAACCACCGATAGTTGTGACTGCACTTGGAAGTCCCAAGCCCGCCATTGAGGTGGTGCATGGTTATGGTGGATTGGTGTTTGCCGATGTGATCACCATTGGATTGGCTAAAAAGGCAGTGGCTGCAGGTGCCGATGGTTTGGCATGCGTGTCTGCCGGTGCTGGTGGTCATACAGGATTTTTATCTCCCTTTGCATTTGTCAGTGCGATTCGTGAATTTTTTGATGGGCATGTGATTGTGGGTGGTGGTATCAGCGATGGTTGGGGCGTGGCTGGTGCTATTGCTAGCGGTGCAGATTTTGTTTACATGGGTACGCGTTTTATTCCAACCACGGAGAGCATGGCGCCCGACGCCTACAAACAAATGGTGGTCAATAGCACCATCGATGATTTGGTGGTGAGTGCAGGCGTTACAGGTACACCAGCGAGTTGGTTAAAACAATCTCTCAAAGACAACGGATTGGATCCAGGCCATATGCCCAACGCACCCACGCGGCAATACGATAGCAGTCAATCGTTTGAAAATAAAAAATGGGTGCAAGTGTGGGCTGCTGGACAAGGCCTGGGCAATATTCATTCGATAGCACCCGTTGCTACTGTTGTTGATGAATTGGCTGCCCAATACCAGCAAGCAATACATCGTATACAAGCATTGCCATACCAAACAAAAGGAGTTGCTCATGACTGAACCTGTATATGTACTGGGTGGTTATCAAACCGATTTTGCAAAAGCTTGGTCACGACAAGGTCAAGATATTTCGCACATGGTGTATGAAGCGAGTTGGTCGGCCATGCATAACAGTCAGATCGATCCCGATCAGATTCAAAGTATTCATGTGGGTAATGCTTTTGCAGAACTACAAAGACAACAAGCGCATTTGGGCGCCATGGTGGCGCAGGTCATTCCCGAGTTATGGGGCGTGCCTGCGATGCGACACGAAGGCGCTTGTGCATCGTCTTCGCTTGGAATTTTGTCCGCGATGGCAGAAATTGAAGCGGGTCGATACGATTGCATCTTGGTGTTAGGAGTTGAGGAATTTAAAAATCTCAGCGGCGATCAATCATCCATCAATCAAAACGCGGCTGCTTGGCAAGGTCATGAAGACATCGATTGCACCTTCATGTGGCCAGCAGCATTTGGTTTATTAGCGCAAGAATATGAAAAACGTTATGGATTGGATCGTCAATACCTCAATCGAATTGCGCAAATCAATTACGGCAATGCAAAAAATAATCCTTTGGCACAAACACGCAAATGGCAGTTTGATGAATTAAGTTTTACAGATGACGATCAAGCCAACCCGATGATTGAGCCAGGAACGAGGAGACAAGATTGCGGGCAAATCACCGATGGCGCTTGCGCAGTGATATTGGCCTCTGCCGCATACGCAAAACAACATGCGCAAAAAACGGGGCAATCGATTGAAAAAATAGCCCGTATATCGGGCTGGGGGCATCGCAACGCTGGCCTAAAGCTAAAAGATAAATTGGTGCGCAGTGCCAATGAGGCTTATGTGTTTCCACACGTAAGGCAAACCATCGAAGATGCTTGGAGGCGCGCCAGTGTAAATGGTATTGAACAAATGAGTGGTATTGAAACACACGATTGTTTTACAACCACCGAATACATGGCCATTGATCATTTAGGTTTAACGCCACCTGGTCAAAGTTGGCGTGCCATCGAAGAATGTGTGATTGATCCTGACGGATCGTGCCCCATCAATCGAAGTGGTGGATTGATTGGTTGCGGTCACCCAGTGGGTGCAACGGGCACGCGAATGGTGTGGGATGCAGCCAAGCAAGTAACACACACTGCGCAAGATTGCCAAATTGAAAATGCCAAACGCATTCAAACTCTTAATATCGGTGGATCCTGCGCCACTGTCGTGAGTTTTGTGGTTGAGCACGGCGCTTGATATCTTGATACGCTGATGTCCAATTTGAATCATCTAGATCTCACGCGCGACGCCTTGTCATCGAGCACGCTCAACCACGCACTCAAAATTTTAGGCGATCGTTGGACGACACAGGTGATATTGGGTGCGTTCTTAGGGATTCAAAAATTTGACGATTGGCAAACAAAGCTGCAAATCCCGCGACATACTTTGGCACAGCGTCTCAAGCTTTTAACCCAGTTGAATATTTTGCAAACACGCTTGTATCAAGACAAGCCTATGCGATTCTCTTATCACCTCACTCAAAAGGGCTTGGGTTTATACGATTGCGTTTTGATGATTTGGAATTGGGAGCAACGTTTGGGAAAAGAGGGCTTGGATATCCCCAAACAATTGCGTCATCAAAATTGTGGGCAACAAATAAAGCCTAAGTTGGTATGCACAGCATGCCAACAACCATCGCATATTCGCGATCTTCATTTTAAATTGCATCCGAATCGCCAATTGATGCCCACTGTCACCGAGCAACACCGCACCACGCGCAATCTCGGTTGCAGAAACGCCAGGTCAACAATTGGGCTTGCGTGTCGATCGCTGGAGTTTGCTGATCATTGCATCGGTCATGTTGGGATGTCATTACTTCGATCAAATGTCGCACGCACTGGGCATTGGCACGCGTGTGTTATCAAATCGATTGGCCCGCATGATTGACCGAGATTTTTTAATTTGTGAAGTGGATTTGCACGATGCGCGTCGACGCTTCTACAAACTGACGCCCAAAAGCAGAGATTTACTGGGATATATGGTTTGCCTCTCCACTTGGGCAAGTCGACATCACTTGCATCAATTCAGCTCAATCCAACCCAAACATACTGCCTGCGATCATGTGTTTGTTCCGCGCGTGATTTGCAATTCATGCTGCGAGCCTTTGCAAGCTTGGCGAGTTCAGTACCGTGAACAAGAGTTGTCTGTGTCATGAATGAGTATTTTTTGGTATGGGCTCAATTGGCCATCAATGGGATTGCTGTAGGAGCCATCTATGCCATGGTCGCTATTGGTATTGTGTTAATTTACAAAGCCACTGAGGTTTTGAATTTTGCACACGGTGACTTGCTCACTGTGGGCGCATTCACCGCATGGGGAATGATTACGGTATTTGAATTTTCTTTTTTAAGTGCAATGGTGTTGACTGTTGTACTCGTTGCCATGCTGGCTTTTGCTTTGGACACTTGGATCATTCGACGCATTGCGGGTCAACCTCAATTTGCGGGTGTGATGCTCACCATCGCATTGGCCTTCATGATTCGTGGCCTCATTAGTATGTTGATGGGTCCCGAATCGCGCAATTACCCGACACCATGGACAGGACTAACTTTGCATTGGGGCAGTTTGGCAATTGCACAACTGCATTTGCTCATCTTGGTCTGTGCACTTGGGGTCACTTTAATTTTGTATTATTTTTTTAAATTCACCCGATTGGGAATCGCAATGCAAGCGGGATCACAAAATCAGTTGGCCGCTTATCTCAACGGCATTGCAGTCAAACGTGTGAACGCCATGGTATGGGCTTTGGCCGGTGCCACTGCGGCACTTGCGGGGGTTTTATTGGCACCCATCACCTTGGTTGATATCAGTTTGTGGTTTGTCACCTTGAAAGCATTGGCTGCTTTGGTGCTGGGTGGATTTGGCAGTATGCCTGGCGCTATTGTGGGCGGTATTTTGATTGGATTGATTGAACAATTTGCAGGTGTCTATATGCCTGATGGCAGCAAAGACATCATTGCATATTTGGTTTTGATTGTTGTGTTGATGATTCGACCCCAAGGGCTTTTGGGCGAAGCGCATGGAAGAAGGGTTTAAGGATCAACATGCGATTTGACTATCACACCCAATACCGACAAGGCTTTGCGCTGTTTAAAGACAACAGCGCGCGAATTCTCTACGCTTTGCTGTTGGGCGTGTTATGCACAGTGCCATGGCACGCTAGTTCTTTTGTTTTGGGTGAACTGGCCTATGTATTTATTTTATGCATCGCCAGTTTAGGCTTGATGGTATTGATTGGATACACAGGTCAAGTCTCTTTGGGTCATGCTGCTTTTGTGGCTGTCGGTGCATATGCACATGTATGGATGATGAACAAAGGTATGCCAATGTTGCCCTCCATGCTGTTGGCAGCTTGTTTCAGCGCAATTTCGGGACTAGTAGTTGGCATACCCGCAATTCGTGTCTCGGGGCTTTATTTGGCCATGGTCACCATGGCATTTGCAATAGTGATCGAACAAGTGATAGGACACTGGTCATCGGTGACGGGTGGATTCACGGGTATGCCTGTCCCAGATGCACAAATTGGGAAATGGTCGCTTTCGGGGCCAAAAAGTTTTTATTATTTTTGTTTGGTGATACTGGCACTCGTCGTCGTATCCTTATTAAATATGTTGCGATCAGCGTTGGGGCGATCATTCATGGGCGCGCGCGAATCCGAAGCCGCGTCTTATGCATTAGGCATTCAGGTCAACAGAGTCAAAATCATTGCCTTTGGCTTATCCGCGGGTGTAACCGGATTAGCGGGTGCATTGCTAGCGCATCACCTCAAATATTTAACGCCTGATGGTTTTTCACTGATCTTATCCCTTGAATTGGTTCTGATGGTAGTCATTGGTGGGCTTGGCAGTTTACGTGGCGCTATTTTGGGTGGAATTTTGATTAGTCTGCTGCCCACCCTCATCTCAAACATCAAACCATGGTTACCGCAAGCGTGGTCCAAACAATCAGGATTTGAAACATTCATTTTTGGTTTCATTCTGGCATTTTTTGTATTGTTTGAACCTACAGGACTCAATGGTCGATGGCTCAAGTTTGTAAGTTTCATTGAATCATTTCCTTTGTATCGCAAAGACACATTCAAGCGTAACAAGCGATACATGAGGTCGGAGCGTTATCGATGAATCACAATACATCCAATATATTGCTTGATATCAAAAATTTATCTTTGTCGTTTGGCGGAATCAAAGCCATTTCTGATTTTGATTTTAAGGTTAACAACGCCGAAGTATTGGCTTTGATTGGTCCCAATGGAGCCGGCAAAACATCCGTACTCAATACCATCACGCGAGTTTTTACTCCGCAATCAGGTCAGATTATTTTCAAAGATCAAGACATCAGCCATTTTCCACGCCATGCAATTGCCAGTTTAGGTATCGCTCGTACGTTTCAAAATATTGAACTCTTTGAGTCTGCAACGGTTTTAGATAATTTGTTGTTAGGTCGCCATCGTTTCTTTAATGGGCATTGGTGGCAACAACTTTTAAGAACACCGCAATTCCTTCGGACAGAAGAAGACACCCGAGAACAAGTTGAAGAAATCATTGACTTCTTAGATTTATCACCGTGGCGTTATTCACCCATCAGCGGTCTACCTTATGGTGTCAGAAAAATCGTTGAACTCGCGCGAGCATTGAGTTCCAAACCCGAATTGCTTTTTTTAGATGAACCTGCATCTGGCTTAAACCCCGAGGAAACGCGCGATCTGGCTTTTTGGATCGATGACATTCGCACCGATTTGGGCATCACCGTAGTGATGGTTGAGCACGACATGTCCTTGGTGAGTGCAGTGGCAGATCGCGTTGTTTGCATGTCGCAAGGCAAAATATTAGCCAGCGGCACACCCCAAGAAGTTCAATCCAATGCCGATGTTATTTCAGCTTATTTGGGGACTTCATCATGAATCCCTTGTTAAATGTTCAAAACTTAGAAACTTGGTATGGCCCAATTATTGCCATGCAAGGTGTCAATATCACAGTTGAAAAAGGACAGATTGTTGCTGTCTTAGGCGCCAATGGCGCGGGCAAAACCACACTACTCAATACACTAGCAGGCGTTGTCGATCCGTTCAAAGGAACAATTTCATTCAATCAAGAAGTGGTGAGTTGTTTGGACGCCGATGAAGTCTGCCGCAAAGGTATGGTCTTGGTCCCAGAGGGTCGACAAGTGTTTCCGTTTTTAAGTGTTAAAGATAATTTACGAATGGGTGCATTCACGCGCAACAACACCGATGAAGTCGCCCATGATTTGGAGCAGGTGTATCAATGGTTTCCTAGCTTGCGTGAACGCCAGCAACAACTTGCAGGATTGCTCTCTGGCGGAGAACAACAAATGTTAGGCATTGGCAGAGCTTATATGTCTAAGCCGAAATTGTTGATGCTCGATGAGCCCTCTTTGGGTATATCGCCTTTACTGACGAAAGAAATTTTTAACATCATTGTGCGCATTCGTGATGAAACGAAAACCGCCATTTTGGTTGTTGAGCAAAATGCGGCCATCGCCTTGGCTCATGCGGATTACGGTTACATCATGGAGCTTGGTTGCATTGTTGCAGCCGATACATGCGCACAATTATCTCAAAAAGCAGATGTACAACAAGCCTATTTGGGTGGTCACTCAACGAGCGGATTGAGCGGAACGGCCCAACGTTGGAAGAAGCGAAAAACATGGCGATAAATTCTCCCGTCTCATTCATCGAATTTGAAGGTGAAACAACGCCAGCGCGTGTGTTTCGCAAGCGCTGTCACGCATGGCGCGAAAAGCCTGCGCTTCGCAAAAAAGAAAAAGGACTATGGACTACCTTCAATTGGAAAAGCTATTACCAACATGCTCAAGCCATCGGCTTGGCCTTGCACCATTGGGGATTGAAACGTGCCGATGTGGTGTGCATACTTGCAGAAAATAGACCCGAGTGGCTATTTGCTGATATGGCTGCGCAATGCATGGGCTTGATCAGCAATGGCATTTACCCCACTTCATCACCTGCGCAAGTTCAATACATCTTGCTAAACTCTGAGACTCGAATTTTATTTGTTGAAAACCAAGAGCAATTAGAAAAAGTATTGGCCGTTAGAAGTCAATGTTTACACTTGCAAAAAATCATTGTGATGGAACGAGAAGGATTGCGAGACCTGTCAGATCCTGACATTGTATTTTTTGATAATTTTTTGATACTCGGTCAAGGTTTAATTCCCTCAAATGCTTTGATTTTTGAAAACGCCATTGACCAATCAAAACCAGAGGATATTGCATTTTTGGTTTACACATCGGGTACGACGGGCCCACCCAAAGGCGCCATGATCACCAATCGCAATGTGGTTTTTCAACTCTCTCGCGCTCATGAATATTTAGATGTTGATGTGGGAGATCAATCCATTTCGTTTTTGCCTCTTTGCCATATTGCAGAGCGTATGGCTTCTATTTTTAACCCGCTTGCTGTGGGTCTGATTGTTCATTTTCCAGAAAATTCACAAACTGTTTTTAATGATATGCGCGAAGTTTCGCCGCACGTGGTGTTCGCTCCCCCTCGTTTTTGGGAAAAAATGTATTCGCAAATTGATTTATTCATGCGCGATGCGATAGTACCTGCTCGCTGGATCTACCAACGTTCGAGTCGACTAGACGATTCAAAGCCTTCACTCTTTCAATCTTTCTTACAGTGGATATGTTTTCGCAATATTCGCCTTTTTTTAGGTCTCCACCATATCAAAACTGCATTGACGGGTGCCGCACCAGTTCCTCCCGATTTGATTCGATGGTTTGGTCGTTGTGGGATTGAATTGCGAGAGGCTTACGGCATGACCGAGACTACGGGTTTTTGCACAGCTACACCCAAAGGCGGTATCCGGCTAGGTTGGGCCGGCATTCGTGCAAGCGACACCGAACTCACGATCGGTCAAGACAAAGAAATTTTGATTCGTGGCGACCATGTGTTTGCAGGTTATTGGAAAATGCCAGAGCAAACTGCATTAGCCTTAGATGCGCAAGGCTGGCTTCACACGGGCGACTGTGGCGAAATATCAAGCGATGGTTATCTGGCTATTCAGGATCGAATCAAAGATATTCTGATCACATCAGGCGGAAAAAATATCACCCCCAGTCACATTGAAAGCTTGCTCAAATTCAGCCCTTACATCACTGATGCAGTGATCATTGGCGATGGGCAAAAATATATCACAGCCTTGGTGATGATTGATCAAGAGCATGTAGCGCGTTATGCACGAGAGCAACAAATTCCATACACCAATTTTTTAAGCCTGACACAAGCGCCAGGCATTCATTCCTTGATTCAATCGGAAATTGAAAATATCAACCCCTCATTGGCGCGGGTAGAGCAAATCAAAGATTTTCGAATCATTGGTGAATTGTTGACTGCAGAAGATGAGGAGTTGACGCCCACCATGAAGCTCAAACGCAAAGTCATTGCACAAAAGTATGCGCCGTTGATTCAATCCATGTATGAAAACAATTAAGCAAGGGTTTTCACTCATCAAAGAAATGCACCTACCAGTTATCGTTTTACAACAAGGAGACAGACCATGATATTGAACAAAAGACATTTATTAACTCTCGCAACCAGCTTATTTTTAGGGCAGGGATTTGCGGGCGGCGTCAGCGACACTGAAATTGTCATTGGCACGCATCTGGATTTATCGGGACCCACTGCAGCAGGTATGCCTATGTTGCGCAACGCCATGCAATTGCGGATCGACGAGGTTAATGCTGCTGGTGGAGTCAATGGGCGAAAAATCAAACTCATCACTGAAGACAATGCGAGCCAACCACAACAAGCGGTTCGTGCGGTTCAAAAACTCATCAAGAGCGATGATGTCTTTGCGATTGTGAACTCATTTGGATCGGGCCCCAATGCGGCCACCGTCAAAATGGCAACCGATGCGGGCGTTGTTGTATTTGGACCGTGGGCGGCTTCTGGCATTATTCAAAAAATTGGTGGCAACAACCCCTTGGTATTTACCACCGTTCAAAACTATGACACCACAACGGCAACTGGCTTGTCATGGGCAATTAAAAATTGGAAGTCTCAACGCATTGGTGTGATTTATCAAGAAGGCCCCTTTGGTGATTTGGTCAAAGGTGGCGTTGCCATGGCCGCCAAAGAATTGGGGTTTACAACAACGGCAGAAGCTTCTTACAAAGTGGGGGACATTGATTTTTCTTCACAAGTTGCAAAGATGAAATCAGCCAATGTGGATCTCATCATCGCAGGTACTGTTGTGCGTGAAACCATTGGTGTGATGGCCGAAGTCAAAAAACTCAACTGGAGCCAAGTCAAAGTATTAACCACAGTACCAGGCAGAAGTAGCATTGTTGCAAGATTAGGCAAAGATGCTGTCGAAGGACTTTATGGGATTGGCGGCTGGCGACTGCATGAAGCAGATACCAAAGAACCTACAGCACAAAAGTTTTTTGCAAGTTACAAACAAAAATTCAATGCAGATGCTGACGAAAATGCAGCCAATGCTTATTCGTACACATCTTGGTTTATTGCAGGCCTACAAGCCGCAGGTCGCAATCTCACAGGTGAATCTTTTTCAAAAGCCATTCAAAGCATTGGGCATCAAGATTTCACCACCTACACGAAACAAAATTTTATGAACAACCATGTCGGGCCAGAATTGGTATCGATTGACCAAGTCAAAAATGGCACATGGACACAAATTGCATCACCTATTGGTGGCATCGTTAAATAATATTTAACCATCCACCTGAACCTTGGCGTCCTTGACAACTTTGACCCATTTTTGTTGCTCGGTTTTGATGAAGTCAGAAAATTTTTCTGCTGAACCACCACCGTCTTCAGCACCATACTGTTCAAATTTTTCAATCACGTCAGGCATGGTCATCACACGGTTCATGTCTTCGTTCATGCGCTTGACCATGGCTGGTGGCAATTTGGCGGGGCCCACAAAGCCATACCATGTGGTGGCGTCAAAACCTGCAAAGCCTTGCTCGTCCATGGTGGGCACCATCGGGTGACCTTTGGCGCGCTTGGTACGGGTTTGCGCCAGTGCAATGGCTTTGCCGCCCTTCACGTGGGGCGTTGCCGATGTCATGGTTTCAAAACAATATTGAACTTGACCACCGATCAAATCGGTGAGAGCGGGGCCTGAGCCTTTGTAGGGGACGTGCAATGCGTCAATGCCTGCGCGCAATTTAAACATCTCCAACGCCAAATGTTGAGCAGAGCCTCCACCTGCAGATGCAAAACTAATGCGACCTGGATTTTGTTTGCACAATTCAACCAAATCTTTCACAGTTTTGGCGGGTTGATTGGTGTTGCAGATGAGTAAATTAGGAGTGACGCCCACCAACATGATGGGTGTGAAATCTTTTTCTACAAAATAAGACAGTTTGGGTTGCAAACCAGGAGCAATGGCGTGGCTGTTGATGTGTGCCATGAGCAACGTTAATCCATCTCCAGGTTGTTTAGCGACATAGTCAGCGGCGATCACACCTGCGGCACCTGCTTTGTTTTCAATGACGATGTTGATGTTCCACATCGCTTGCAACTTGATTGCCATGACACGCGCCAACGCATCGGTGCCACCACCGGGTGGAAATCCAACGATGACACGAATGGTGATCGAAGGTAAATTTTGCGCCTTCAAAGTTGGCAATGCCAATGCACTTGCACCCATCGCACCCGCTTGTAAAAGTACACGACGCTTCATGAATGTCTCCTATTTTTAAAAATCAAACCGCATGACTCGAAAAATATTGCATGGTGGCTTGCACACCATTGCCTTTGAGTGAAACGCCACTGAGTTGCAAGCCCATTTCACATGCGGCCATGGTGGCAATCAACGTTAAATCATTGGTGTCACCCAAATGTCCAATGCGAAACATACGACCTTTGATTTTTCCAAGACCCGTACCGAGCGAACAATCAAACCGATCTTGAATGATTTTTCTCACGCTGTCAGCGTCTACGCCTTCAGGCGTCATAACGCCCGTTAATATCGGCGAATAAACAGTGGGGTCTGCACATTGCGTTTGTAGTCCCCATGCCTGCACACCCGCGCGAACCCCCGCGGCCCAACGCTGGTGACACGCCATCACTCGATCCAAGCCTTGTTCAAACAACATATCGCACGCTTCAGATAAGGCATACAACAAATTGGTGTTGGGTGTGGTTGGAAAATAACCCGTTTTATTCATCGCTAACATCTCATCCCATGCCCAATACGATTTGGGTGTTTTGGATTTTTGACTCGCTGCAATGGCACGCTCTGATAAGGCATTGAAACTAATACCTGGTGGCAACATCAAACCTTTTTGTGAACCGCTGATGGATACATCGACACGCCATGCGTCGTGTTCATAATGCGCTCCACCGAGTCCAGAAATGGTGTCAACCAACAGCAGTGCTGGATGCCCCACACGATCTATGGCTTCACGCACAGGTAATATCGGACTGGTCACACCCGTCGATGTTTCGTTATGAACCACACAAACGGCTTTGATCTCGTGGTTTGAATCTTCGCGCAATCTTTTTTCAATCAAATCAACTTGTATGCCTTTGCGCCAATTTTCTGTACCTGGCAAGCCCAAACATTCGGTTTGAAAACCCAAACGCAAAGCCAATTTATTCCACAGCGCCGCAAAGTGGCCAGTTTCATACATGATGACTTTGTCGCTAGGGCTGAGGACGTTAACCAAAGCAGCCTCCCATGCACCTGTACCCGACGCAGGGTAAATGATGACGGGTTGCTGGGTTTTAAAAACCTTTTGCATATCGGACAATACCTTGAGCCCAAGGCCAGCAAATTCAGGTCCTCGGTGGTCAATGGTGGGATAGCTCATCGCCTTGAGCACCCGATCGGGTACGGGGGAAGGTCCCGGTATTTGTAGAAAATGCCGTCCAGAGGGGTGAAAATCCAACTTCAACATACAAAGCTCCAAAAACAATGTTCCAATTGTGCAGACAAATGAGACATTGTGCTACCTGCCTGACAATGTTCCCGAAAACTCAAAAACCGATGCCCTTGTTTGACCATCCATCATGAACGCACCCACAGAACTCGAAGAACGCCCGAAAGCCGATGCCGTTTACGAACAGGTATCGCAATCGAGCAACGACATCGCAGGTCTTTTGGCCAAGCGACTCACCAGCGAAACGCAAGGTGAGGTGCTCTTCTCAGTCGCAGACAAAGGTCGCTACGCCACCGACGCATCAATTTATCAACAAACACCCATCGGTGTGTTGGTGCCGCGCACTTCAGAAGATGTAGCAACGGCGATGGCGATTTGTCGCGACATGCATGTGCCCATCGTTGCGCGTGGCGGTGGCACGAGTCAGTGCGGACAAACAGTGGGCACGGGTCTTGTCATTGACCACAGCAAATATCTGCGCAACATTTTGGATTTAAATCTTGAAGAAAAAACCGTGAGCGTGGAACCTGGCATCGTTCTCGATCATTTGAACGCATCGCTTAAAAAACACGGTCTTTGGTTTCCAGTCGATGTATCCACCAGCGCGCAAGCCACATTGGGTGGCATGGCGGGCAATAATTCTTGCGGTAGTCGTTCCATTGCGTACGGCAATATGGTGCACAACGTACTCGGTGCGCAAGCGTGGTTGGCCGATGGTCGATTACTCGATTGGGGATTACACAGCAACAGCACGGGCGACGCGCGCGACCTTGGTAATTTTTTGCAAGCATTGGCATTGCAATATCAAAGCGACATTATTGAAAAATATCCAAAAGTATTGAGGCGTGTGGGTGGTTACAACCTGGATATTTTTTGCAATCAAAATCCAAAACCGTATACCAACGATGGATCGGTTAATTTATCTCATCTGTTGATTGGCAGTGAAGGTACGTTGGCGGTGACGCGTTCGATTCGACTCAAACTCAGCCCCCTGCCCCGAACCAAGGTATTGGGCGTGGTTAATTTTTCCAACTTTTACAAAGCCATGGACAGTGCGCAGCACATTGTAAAGTTGGGCAATGATGGTTCTCTGACAGCGGTGGAGTTGGTCGATCGAACTATGATTGATTTGTCGCTCAAAAATCCTGCCTTTGCACCCACGATTCAAACGGTGCTCAAAGGCGAGCCACAAGCAATTTTGTTGGTTGAATTTTCGGGCAACGACAAAAATCAATTGATTCAAAAATTATTTGAACTCAATGAATTGATGAATGACTTAGGTCTTGGTGGCAGTGTGGTTGAAATGATCGACGAAACTGCACAAAAAAATCTGTGGGAGGTTCGTAAAGCGGGCCTCAACATCATGATGAGCCTCAAAGGTGACGGCAAGCCTGTGAGTTTCATCGAAGACTGCGCGGTGCCACTCGAGCATTTGGCCGAATATACCCAATCACTCACAGAAGTTTTTGCAAAATACGGCACACGCGGCACATGGTATGCACATGCGTCTGTGGGCACTTTGCATGTGCGTCCTATTTTGGATATGCGACGCGATGGCGCAAAAAAAATGCGCGCAATTGCACAAGAAGCCAGCGAGTTGGTTCAAAAATTCAAAGGCGCCTACAGTGGCGAACACGGCGATGGTTTGTGCAGAGGAGAATGGGTCTCTTGGCAATTTGGGTCGCACCTCACGCAAGCATTCAAGCAAATCAAACAGCATTTAGATCCACAACAATTGCTGTGTCCACAACGCATCGTCGATGCACCGCGTATGGATGATCGATCGTTGATGCGTTATTCCAAAGAGTACCAAGTCATTCCTATTCAAACCGCACTCGATTGGCGCGCGTGGGATGTGCAAAGCAATGCGCAAACCGAAGAGATTTCTGCACCGGGCACTGGCCAAGATCCAACGCAAGGATTTGCAAAAGCCATCGACATGTGTAACAACAATGGGCACTGCAGAAAATTTGACGCGGGTGCAATGTGTCCGAGTTATCGGGTGACACGCGATGAGCAACACCTGACACGCGGCAGAGCCAATACCTTGCGTTTAGCCTTATCGGGACAATTGGGACAAGGCGCTCTCACCGATCAAGTGGTGCAAGACGCGATGGATTTGTGCGTGGGGTGCAAAGCATGCAAACGCGAATGCCCAACAGGCGTTGACATGGCGCGCATGAAAATTGAGGTGACGCATCAAAACAAAAAATACCATGGCTATCGTTTGCGCGATCATATGATCGGTCGCTTGCCCGACTATGCAAGATGGGCGACGCATTTTTCAGGTTTGCTTAATTTGCGCAATCGATATGGTGTATTGGCTTGGTTGGGCGAGAAATTTTTTGGATTGTCTCAACAAAGAAAATTGCCGCATTGGCATACCAATCATTTTTTCAATCGCAGCACATTGGGCGTCAGTGCCCAAGAAGTTTTAGTGGCTGAAAAAGGTGTGGTGCTTTTTGTCGATACTTTCAATGGCTATTTTGAATCGACCAATGCACTAAGTGCCTTTCGGGTTTTGACAGCGGCAGGCTACAGCGTTCACATCGCATCAAAAAGCGATAAAGGCCACGGTGCAGACGCAGGGCATCTGTGTTGTGGGCGCACTTACCTTTCAACAGGCATGGTGGACAAAGCCAGACAAAAAGCAAGTGAGTTGATCAACGCACTGCTTCCTTTTGCAGAAAAAGGTTTGTCGATAGTGGGGCTCGAGCCCTCTTGTTTATTGACATTGCGCGATGAAAATTTGGTATTGGGCTTGGGCGAACAAACCCAAATCATTGCTGACAAAGCACTGCTGTTTGAAGAATTTTTATCTCAAGAATTAAAAGCCAATCAATTGAATACCTTGCGCTCCAGACTCAAGGACACGTATCAACCGATATTGGTTCATGGACACTGCCATCAAAAGGCGATAGGTCTTGTGCCCTCCATCTTGGAAGTGATTCGATTGATTCCAGGAGCTAATCCACAACTCATCGAAAGCAGTTGTTGCGGTATGGCGGGTTCGTTTGGCTATGAGAGTGATCATCAACAGATATCGATGCAAATGGCCGAGTTGGATTTGTTACCGCGCATTCGAGAAGTGCCAGACGCAATTGTTGTCGCCAATGGCACCAGTTGTCGACATCAAATCATGCACGGCGCTGAACGACCTTCAATGCATGTGGTGCAATTGCTATCGGATTTTTTAAAAAGTTAATCAGTTGGCATCGAGCCATTTGCAGATAGGCTGCCACTGATCCAAATCTTTTTGAATTTTGGTGGGCGTGATATCAAACATCGATAAACCGTTAGCCGCCAAATGCAAATAGTATTGGGTATCACGCAAATAGCTCAATATCGGCATATTCAGCGAGTCCAAAAAAGTTTTAAGTTTTTCTGATGAAAGCGTTCTTGCGTCCACCCGATTTCCAACCACTGCCATTTCTGTTTTTGATTCTCTGCATAGTTGTCTAAGCTTGATTAAAAAATCATGGCTGGCCTGTATATCAAACGAACTGGGCAATATTGGAACCACCACCTTATCGGCACGATTGATGACTTCCCGCAAACGCCAACCATTAAGTCCTGCGGGTGTATCGATCACGACATGAGTTGTATCGGCGGTCGGACGCGCTGTTAAAGCTAAATCGGGTTGCAAATCCCAGGTCATGATGGTTGAAACAGAATCGGGACGATTGGACAACCACATACGCGACGATTGCTGTGGATCTGCATCGGCTAAAACAACCAAATGATTGAGTGACGCTAAATAACCGGCAATATTCGTAGACAAAGTAGACTTTCCAGATCCACCCTTGGTATTTGCAACAACAATCACTTTAGATTTATTTTTCATATATTCAAATGATTGAACGCTTAGTCCATTCCTAGACCGATGAGTTTAATAACGGAGCCCCACTTGGCTGAATCTTTATTCAATTTTGCAGTAGCCTCTTCAGATGTGCTGGCAATGACGATTTGATCGGTCGATTTTAGTTTTTCTGAAGCATCAGAACTTCTCAGGGCATCCACCATAGCCAATCTTAATTTTTGAACAATTTCGTCTGGTACTTGCTTAAGCGAAAAAACAACTAAACTGAAATCTGCGTCATAGCCTTTGACGCCCGCCTCACCGACGGTGGGCACATCGGGCAAAGAGGGGGAGCGTGCCGCTCCTGAAACCGCCAAGGCCACTAATTTACCAGCCTTGATGTGCGGCAAAACTGTTGGGCCAGCTAAAAATCCGCAAGGCACTTGCCCTGCCAATACATCTTGCGCCGCTGGTGCTGGGCCTTTGTAGGGCACATGAACCATTTGTATGCCGCTCAAGGATAAAAACAATTCCATGGATAAATGCCCTGGAACCCCTGCTCCACCCGACGCATAACTCATTGAGCCGGATTTGGCCTTGGCAATTAACTCGGCCACGGACTTCACGTCCACAGAGGGATTGCAAACTAAAGTTTGACTAAATGATGATAGCATGCTGACCGCCTTGAAGTCATCCATCTTGAATGGCATGTTTTTATATACATGGGGATTGACCGTCATGATTGTGTCTGTTGCAATTAAAAAGGTATAGCCGTCAGGCGCACTGCGCGCCACATACGAGGCGCCGATATTGCCGCCAGCACCCGATTGGTTTTCTATAAATATCGGCTGTTTCAGGCTCAATTGAAGCTTGTCAGCCACTATGCGCATGACGATGTCGCTGGGCCCGCCTGGAGGATAAGGGGCAACCATTTTGATGGGCTTTTGTGGCCAAGATTGAGCCATTGTCAGGCTTGCAAATAGCCCAAAGAGCGCCGTCAATGCACATCGTTTCATCAATGAATACATGGAGTTAGTCATTATAGGGTTAAGCAAAAAAACATTCAAGTTGCATGTAACAGGTTAACAATAGAATAGAAGGAGTTTAAAGGAGATCACCCTGCAAAAAATATTCAAGAGTTCGTCAGCTATGCATCGCAAAGACCGGGCAAAGTGAGCGCGGGTTATGGATCATCAAGTTCACAAGTGAGTATTGCAGTGCTCAACAAGCTTGCAAAAATTGACACGATGATGGTACCCTACAAAGGAATTCCATTGGCTGTCAACGACGTGTTAGCAGGCGTTGTCGAATTTAGTTTTGTCGACCAAGGCAATGCTATGGCGCAATCTAAATGCGCCGAACTATGTTTTACCAATATTCACCAACATCTATATAGCCCATATAAATCATATAGTTACGGGCACTTTACTTTACCGAACGCTATCGCACTTCACCAAAAGCTACGATAATATTGGGTACCAAAGCGGGTACTGGAGAAGTGTATGGCAGCAGAGAAATTGTTAACAGAGGCGGCCTGTAAGTTAGCCAAAACCAAGGCTCAGATTTACTATCTCAACGATGGGGCCGGACTGCGCCTGCGAGTTCGACCTGATGGAAGTCGGACATGGATTCTTAGGGAAGGTCTGAAAAACTCAGTTTAAACGAGCTTTCGGGCAACAAATCTTCGCCATGTGAAATTTGCAATGATCTGATTGAAAAATCACTCTCTTTTTGAGCATTTCCAAGCGATTTCTCCCCTCACTGAGGGCTTTTGCCCTGTT
>SHXN01000024.1 GCA_009693305.1 Limnohabitans sp. | reverse complement strand
AAAAAAGTGATTTCTAAAAAACCTGCACATGCCAAAAAACTAACGCCTGCAAAAAAAGCGACGCCAGCTAAATCAACTCCCGCTAAAAAAGTGGTCGCGGCAAAAAAACCAGTTGCGCCTAAAAAAGTTGAAGTAAAAAAAGCGACGCCAGCTAAATCAACTCCCGCTAAAAAAGTGGTCGCGGCAAAAAAACCAGTTGCGCCTAAAAAAGTTGAAGTAAAAAAAGTAGAAGCTAAAAAGCCTGAAGTTAAAAAAACAGAGCCTACTAAAAAAACCGAATCAACTGTTAAACAAGTTGTAGGAAGTACCGATGTTAAAGCTACCGCGATAGCTAAAAAATCCCCTCGTGCTGCTAAAGCGATGTCTATGATGCCCCCGCCCCCTGGGCAATTGGTTGCGTCGACAACTGCGAAAGCAAGTTACGGGCCCATCGTTGTACCAACTATTCTAAATGTGGTTCCTGTGATACATAAAAAAGATCCTCAACTTGCAAACAACTGGAAATCTAAATCCGTTGATCAACTCACAGACGCTGAAGTTTTGGCAATGCCAGATAGCGAATACATGAACGAAACGCAGCTTGCGTTTTTTCGTCTCAAATTAGTTCAACTCAAAAACGATATTCTTGCCAATGCAGGCGAAACAACCGAGCATTTAAGAGAAGACACCGTTGTTGTTCCAGACCCAGCCGATCGCGCGACGATTGAAGAAGAGCACGCACTCGAATTGCGAACGCGTGACCGTGAAAGAAAATTACTTAAAAAAATTCAACAATCGATTGCATTGATTGATGCGGGTGAATACGGTTATTGCGATGAAACCGGTGAGCCCATTGGCGTGGGGCGACTCATCGCCAGACCCACCGCAACTTTGTCGCTAGAGGCGCAACAGCGTCGCGAACTCAAACAAAAAATGTTTGGAGATTGAGCTTCGTTGTAAAAGTCTGACGGCAGGCTCTGGGTGCCTGCTTTTTTTTGGCCCGTAATTAGAAGGAAAAGTTACTTTCATTATGTGTTCTAAGTCCTTATTTTATATGAATAATTTTACTTTAAAATGCCTTGAATAAGGCCTCTAAGTTGTTGATTTTATTGAAAAAATTCACAAAATCATTGGCATAACCGGGTTTTCCTGATAAAGTGCAAATAAGTGCAAAAAAGTAGAAAAGAGTGTTGGCGCCTCTTCCTGCTGCTTGTGTGTTGCAAAAAAGGAATGAATTCGTGTTTCAGGGCGCTTCATCAATCAGTCTCGATGGCAAAGGTCGGTTGTCCGTACCCACGCGGTATCGTGACGTCTTGAGCGTAACCGCACAACGCCCACTCACTATCACAAGACATCCCCATGGTTGCTTGATGATTTTCCCTCGTCCTGAATGGGAAAAATTTCGGGAACGAATTGCTGCGCTACCGATGAGTGCGCAGTGGTGGAAAAGAATTCTTTTAGGTAACGCCATGGATGTGGAGATGGACGGCACGGGTCGCGTGTTGGTCTCTCCCGAATTGCGAGAGACCGCAGGCATCACCAAAGACACCATGTTGCTTGGCATGGGCAATCACCTTGAGCTATGGGACAAACAAACTTACGAATCAGGTGCGCAACAAGCTGTGCAAGGCGAAATGCCGTCTGTGTTCCAGGATTTTTCTTTTTAAAGGCAGACGGTGGAGCAAGCATGGACACACACCACAGTCATGTTGAGCGAAGCGGTACAAGCGCTGGCAGTTCAGCCCGACGCCACTTACGTGGACGCCACGTTTGGTCGAGGGGGACACTCCAAACGCATACTCGAAAAACTGTCTGCTAACGGAAAATTAATTGCATTCGACAAGGATCCCGAAGCAGTTGCTGTCGCTCAAGCTATTAACGATGTACGTCTGTCGATTCGACACGAAGGATTTGCACATTTGTCCCATCTGCCAGCGCAAAGTGTTGCTGGTGTGTTGATGGATCTCGGAATCAGCTCACCCCAAATCGACAACCCCTCAAGGGGTTTTTCATTTCGTTTCGAGGGGCCGCTGGACATGCGCATGGATCCCACCAGAGGATTGAGTGTGCGCGAGTGGTTGCAAGACGCGGAAGTTTCACAAATTGCGGAGGTCATACGTGATTACAGCGAAGAACGTTTTGCTGTCTCGATTGCAAAAGCGATTGTTGCTCGCAGACAGGAACGGGGCGTTCCTGCAACCACCCTTGAATTGGCCCAGCTCGTGGCTGACACGGTCAAAACCCGCGAGTCGGGCCAGGACCCTGCAACGCGCACATTTCAGGCTTTTCGGATTTTCATCAATGCAGAACTTGAAGAACTGCAACAAGCGTTAGAGGCAAGTTTGCATGTGTTGCAACCAGGAGGGCGACTCGTTGTCATCAGTTTTCATTCATTAGAAGACAGAATTGTGAAGCAATTCATTGCCAAGCACGCCAAGCAAGTGTTCGATAGACGCGCGCCGTTTGCAATGCCCACACCTATGTTGTTGCTCGCGATTAGTCGAACCAAGCCCAGTGACGAAGAAGTGAAAAAAAATCCACGCAGTCGCAGCGCCACCATGCGCGTTGCTGAGCGAATAGACGCGGGGGTGAGTGCATGACACGTGTCAATGTATTGTTGTTTATTGCAGTTTTAGGTACCGCACTTTTTTTAGTTAAAACACAATACGAATCGCGTCGTTTATTATCTGAAGTCGATCGTGCAAAAGCAGAAGCGAATCGCTTAGAAAGTGAACAAGATAAATTGGATGCAGAACGCGGTGCACAAGAAACGCCATTGCGCGTTGAAAAATTAGCACGTGAGCAGTTGCGCATGCGAACCATCACGCCTGCCATCACGCAATACGCTTCTCCTCAATCCAATGCACAAGATGTCGCGCACAATTCTCAAGAAGCCATTGCATTGCGTCTACAAACGAATGCCATCACCACTGGCGAGGTCAAACCATGAGCAGTCGCAGTGTTCGTTACACATCAAGTCCGCTGCTTGTAAGCAAAACACCTGTGTGGCGCAGTCAATTCATTGTTGCATTTATCGCATTGGGATTTTTAGGATTGGTCGCGCGTGCCGCTTATGTGCAAGTAGTTGATAACGCATTTTTTAAACGACAAGGCGCTGTGCGTTTTGTGCGCAACCTAGATTTGCCCGCTAATCGCGGTCGTATTTTGGATCGCAATGGCATGATATTGGCCACTAGCGTGCCTGTGCCCAGTATTTGGGCCGGCCCCGATGACATCGAAAGACAACCCGAAAAATTGAAAGCATTAGCTCGTTTATTAGGCATGTCGATCAAAGAGTTAGAAAAAAAATTAGAAGATGAAGACAAAAGTTTTGTTTGGCTCAAGCGGCAAGTCGATGAATCCGTTGCAAAAGAAATTGCTGATTTAAAAATTAAAGGCGTTTTCTCGCGCATGGAATACAAGCGCATGTATCCTGAAGGTGAGGCCGCCGCGCATGTTGTCGGATTTACCAATGTTGACAATACAGGGCAAGAAGGTATTGAATTAGCATTCAACAACGATTTGGGTGGAAAAGCAGGATCGCGTAGAGTGATTAAAAATCGATTGGGTCAAGTTGTAGAAGACATTGGTGAAATGGTGCCTCCCATCGATGGTCGCGATCTGCAATTAAGTATCGACACCAAGGTTCAATTTTTTGCCTATCAAAAATTACGCGAAGCCGTTGTAGATAACAAAGCAGCCGCTGGCAGTGTGGTTGTTTTAGATGTTCAAACGGGCGAAATATTAGCTTTAGTTAATTATCCAAGTTATGTGCCCGATAAGCGCACCAATCTAACAGGTGCGCAATTGCGCAATCGAGCATTAACCGATACGTTTGAACCGGGCTCCACCATGAAGCCGTTTGTCATTGGTCTGGCTTTAGAAAAAGGTTTGGTCAATCCTGAATCGATGATTGATACAGCGCCAGGCAAGTTGAACATGTATGGTGCAACGATTACAGATGCACATCCACACGGCACACTCAGTGTGAATGAAGTGATTCAAAAATCGAGCAATGTAGGCACAGTCAAAATTGCCATGCGCGTGCCTGCTCACGATATGTGGGAAATGTATTCTCAAGTGGGCTTTGGTCAAAAACCTCAGTTGCCGTTTCCAGGCGCAGTAGCAGGTCGTTTGCGTCCCTACAAAACATGGCGCCCCATTGAACAAGCCACAATGAGTTATGGCTATGGTTTGTCAACGAGTTTGTTTCAACTGGCACAAGCGTACACCATGTTTGCACGCAATGGCGAAATGTTGCCGGCCAGTTTGATTAAAGGACAAGACAAGCCAATAGCAACCCGAGCCATGAGCGAAAAAAATGCGGCGTCAGTCAGAAACATGCTGCACATGGTGACGATTCCAGGTGGAACAGCGCCAAAAGCACAAACCATGGGTTATGCAGTCGGTGGAAAAACAGGAACTGCACACAAAGTTGAAGGCAAAGGATACGCTGGAAAAAAATACCGTGGATTTTTTGTAGGGATTGCACCTATTGAAAATCCACGCATTGTCGTTGCAGTGATGATTGATGAACCGACCAACGGTCGTTATTTTGGCGGTGATGTCGCAGCACCCGTGTTTAGTGAAACCGTTCAACAAACGTTGCGCATGATGGGTATTCAGCCAGATATGGCTGTGAAGCCACAAGTGTTTGCCAAATTAGAACCCGAGTCTTTTTGATGCAAGCACTCCATATACCCCAGCAAGCGGCCCAATGGTTGCGCACGCGTGTCAATGGTCAACTGCATGTGGATAGTCGACGCATCAGTAAAGGCGATGGATTTATTGCATGGCCCGGCGACATTCATGATGGCAGACAGTATGTATCGCAAGCGATTGCAAATGGTGCGTCTGCATGTTTGGTCGAAGCACAAGGGTGTGAGGCCTTTGATTGGTCGCAAAATCCGCAACATTTGGGAAGTTATTTCAATCTCAAAAAAGACAGTGGACCGATTGCCGCTGCTTATTATGAAAATCCAAGTGCACAACTCAACGTATTAGCCGTTACGGGAACTAACGGAAAAACATCCACTGCATGGTGGTTGGCGCAAGCATTGATGCATTTGGGTAAGCGTTGTGGCATTGTGGGTACATTAGGCATTGGCGAGATTGATGATTTAGACGATACAGTATTGACAACACCTGATCCCGTTTTATTGCAATCGCATTTGAGAAAAATGGTTGACCGAGGTGTTAGGGCTTGTGCGATTGAAGCGTCTTCAATTGGCTTGGCCGAACATCGATTGGCGGGCACCGAGATTCGCATGGGGATTTTTACTAATTTTACGCAAGATCATTTGGATTATCACGGCACTATGCAAGCGTATTGGCAAGCCAAAGCTGTTTTGTTTGATGATTCCCATATGCAAGTTGCGGTGATCAACATCGACGACGAAAAGGGGCAACTGTTGGCGAAGCAGTTAGCACAAAAAAAACATCCGGCTACATTGTGGACTGTTGGCGTACAAAATAACGCACGTATTCGTGCGCAATCGATTCGACATTCAAACGATGAATCGGCAGGATTAACTTTTGATGTGGTTGAAGGAGTGCTAAGCATTCAACTCAAAAGTCAAATGCTTGGTTTGTACAACGTACATAACCATTTGGGTGTGATTGCCAGTTTGCGTGCCTGTGGTTATGAACTTAAAGCGGCTGTTCAAGCCTGCGAGTCGCTCACAGCTGTGCCAGGACGCATGCAACGCATTGTGCAAACAGGTAAACCGCAAGTGGTGATTGATTATGCGCACACGCCAGATGCGTTAGAAAAGGTTTTGCAATCGCTTAATGAATTAGCGCATCAAAGCAATGGAAAATTAATTTGTGTTGTTGGTTGTGGAGGCGACCGCGATAAAAGCAAGCGCGCTCAAATGGCGCAGATTGCCGAGCAAGGATCGGATAGGTTGGTATTAACCACCGACAACCCCAGAAGCGAAAATCCACAATCGATATTGGACGACATGTGCTTAGGCTTATCGAATAAATTCAATGCCCATATAGAAATAGGTCGAGCCAAGGCCATTGCACTCAGCATCACACAAGCAAATAAAAACGACATTGTTTTGATTGCAGGCAAAGGTCACGAAAATTATCAAGAGGTTGAGGGCGTGCGTCATCATTTTTCAGATGAGATGCATGCCCATTTGGCGCTTCAATCATGGGAGCGTGTATGAGCAGTACCATGAATTTATCATTGTCGCAAATTGCACAGTGGTTGCCAGGGTCGCGATTGATCGGCGACCCAACTGTTTTGATCGATCGCGTTCACACCGATAGCAGAAGTTTGCAAAGCGGCGATTTGTTTGTTGCACTTAAAGGTGAAAGATTTGATGCGCATACATTTTTAAATCAAGCCAAAAAAGACGGCGCTTGTGCAGCAATTGCACACAAGGGATTGCAAGAAGCACAATTGCCCGGCCTTGAAGTGAGTGATTCAAAAATTGCATTAGGCCTTGTTGCGCAATCTTGGCGTCATCAATTTCAAATACCAGTGGTTGCAGTGACTGGCAGCAACGGCAAAACAACTGTGACACAAATGATTGGCCATATTTTTAAAACGTGGGCTGGTAATGGCGCCTTGGTCACCGAAGGCAATTTCAACAATGAAATTGGTGTACCGCTAACCCTGATGCGTATGCGTCAATCGCATACTTGCACGGTTGTCGAATTGGGCATGAATCATCCAGGTGAAATTACACAATTGGCGCGTATGGCCCAACCCACCATTGCATTAGTAAATAACGCCCAACGCGAGCATCAAGAATTCATGCAAAGCGTGCAAGCAGTTGCGACTGAAAACGCATGCGTCATCGAAGCATTGCCCGCTCATGGAGTGGCTGTATTTCCATTGAACGACGAATTCACGCCGCTTTGGAAAAAAATAGCAGGACAAAGAACATGTATTTGTTTTGGCAAAGGCGGTGAGGTTCAACTCATCTCGGCTGATTGGCGTGTTGATCATTGGCAAGTGGAGGTTCAAACGCCTGCAGGTCGTGTGAAGACGCAATTAAAAATTGCTGGCCTACACAATGTACAAAACGCAATGGCTGCATTGGCTTGTGCTTGTGCAGCGCAAGCGCCTTTGCAAGCCATGGTTGATGGCTTGGCATCGTTTGAGCCTGTCAAAGGTCGCTCACGTGCAATGGCATTGCAATACCAACAACAAAGCAAAACATTGATTGATGACACCTACAACGCTAATCCAGATTCTGTGATTGCTGCAATTGATGTATTGAAACAATTACCCGCGCCTCGTTTGTTGGTGTTGGGGGACATGGGTGAAGTGGGCGAAGAAGGCCCTGCGTTTCATCAAGAAATTGGAAGTTATGCACTCAAGAATGGCATCGAGCATGTTTATACATTAGGTACCTTGGCAAAACATTCGCACAGCACTTGTCCGCATTCGATTCATTGGGATGAAATCGACGCGCTCAATCAAGCAGCAATTGAACTGTTACCCATGGTCAGCAGCATATTAGTCAAGGGATCTCGATTCATGAAAATGGAACGCGTGGTGCAAGCCATTGAACAAGCCGCTCAATACAAGGAGTCAACATGCTGTTGACTTTGGCTCAGTGGTTACAAAGTATTTCACCTGAGTTTGGTTACTTTCGTGTTTTTCAATACCTCACATTCAGAGCAGTGATGGCGGCGATGACTGCGTTGTTAATTGGTTTGATTGCAGGACCTGCCGTGATTCGTCATCTCACTTCAATCAAAATTGGCCAGCCTATTCGTTCGTATGGCATGGAGTCGCATCTGAGTAAATCAGGCACACCTACCATGGGCGGTGTTTTGATTTTGATTTCTATAGCGATATCTACTTTGTTGTGGTTTGATTGGTCCAATCGCTTTGTTTGGATTGTGTTGATTGTGACCTTGGGCTTTGGTGCCATTGGTTGGGTCGATGATTGGCGAAAAGTGGTCAACAAAGACCCCAAAGGTATGCATTCACTAGAAAAATATTTTTGGCAATCGCTGATTGGCGTACTAGCAGCTTTGTATTTGGTTTTTAGTATTTCTGAAAACAGCAATTTGCGGGTGATGGAATTGTTCTACTCGTGGATCAGGTCAGGCTTTGATGTCAATCTACCGCCCAAAGCAGGTTTACTATTACCGTTTTTTAAAGAGATCAGTTATCCCTTGGGCATGCTGGGCTTTGTCGTCTTGACTTATCTTGTGATTGTTGGATCGAGCAATGCCGTTAATCTTACCGATGGTTTAGACGGATTGGCCATCATGCCTGTGGTGATGGTGGGTTCTGCATTGGGTGTTTTTGCATATGTCACGGGCAGTTCTGTTTATTCCAAATATTTATTCTTCCCCTATATTCCTGGCGCGGGTGAATTATTGATTTTTTGCGCAGCCATGGCTGGCGCTGGTTTGGCTTTTTTATGGTTTAACACGCATCCTGCGCAAGTGTTTATGGGCGACGTGGGTGCGTTGGCTTTGGGGGGTGCGCTTGGCACGATTGCTGTGATTGTTCGACAAGAAATTGTGCTTGCCATTATGGGCGGTATTTTTGTTGCAGAGGCTGTCTCAGTGATGATTCAAGTGACTTACTTTAAATACACCAAGCGCAAATACGGCGAAGGAAGAAGAATTTTAAAAATGGCACCTTTGCATCACCATTTTGAAAAAACCGGTTGGAAAGAAACTCAAGTGGTTGTTCGTTTTTGGATCATCACCATACTGCTTTGCTTGGTGGGTTTGTCAACTCTCAAATTGCGTTAAACATGTTGCAACTCAAAGATCTGCACGTTTTAATATTGGGACTGGGAGAGTCAGGTCTAGGCATGGCGCGTTGGTGCGCGATGCATGGTGCGCAAGTCACTGTGGCAGATACACGCGACGCACCTGCATTATTGAGTCAGTTGCAACAAGATTGTCCGCAAGCTCAATTTGTATCGGGCCCTTTGAATCAAGACTTGATTGAAGGCAAAAATATTCGCGCAGTGTTTAAGAGCCCAGGTCTCACGCCATCCGATGTTTCTGATGTGTGGCGTGCCTCAGAAGAAATTGGATTGTGGATGGGCACGGAGCTCACCCTCTTTCAGCTAGCCTTGGATGATTTGCAACAAACACAACAATACAAGCCACAAATATTAGCCATCACGGGAACCAACGGGAAAACAACGGTCACATCCCTCACAGGTCAATTGTTTGAGCGCGCAGGAAAAAAAGTAGCCGTTGCTGGCAATATTGGCCCGACATTACTCGACACCTTGCGTTTGTCGCTCGAAGATTTGCCGCAAGTATGGGTGTTGGAGTTGTCGAGTTTTCAATTAAATGATGTCAAACAGTTTGAACCAACAACAGCGACGATACTTAATATCACGCAAGATCATTTGAATTGGCACGGCGATATGGCTGCTTATGCACAAGCCAAATCTAACATCATGGGCACGCATGCCACTTTGGTATTGCCTGTCGATGATGCGCTGGTGATGAAAATGCTTCCAAGCAAAGAAGAAATCAAGAAAAAACAAAAAGCAATTCGTACTTGGATTGGTTATGGTGCCGACCTACCCAAACGCGCGGGTGACTATGGACTGGAAACAGTCAACGGTGTGACTTGGTTGGTTCGCGCCCATGAGCCTGATGAAACCCGCAAGCGTCGACGCTACGAGGAAGAAGAAGAAATTTATATTCAACGATTGATGCCTACAGAAGCTTTGCGCATTCGTGGTCAACACAATGCACTCAATGCATTGGCCGCATTGGCACTGGCTTGCACTACAGGCGCGGCTTTGGGTCCGATGTTGTTTGGTTTGCGTGAATACCGTGGCGAGCCGCATCGATTGGAATCGATTGCAGTCATCAACGATGTTGAATATTTTGAAGACAGCAAAGGCACCAATGTCGGTGCAACTGTGGCGGCCATTCAAGGATTGGGCATGGATCGTCGATTGGTTGTGATTTTGGGTGGCGATGGAAAGGGGCAAGACTTTTCTACATTGGCTTCACCGATATCGCGTTATGCAAGAGCGGTTGTGTTAATCGGTCGCGATGCATCCTTGATTCAAGATGCGTGCAGTCAAACATCCGTCAAGATGCAACATGCGTCAAGCATGCAAGAAGCCGTTGAGATGGCCAGTGAATTGGCTCAAACGGGCGATGCGGTGGTGATGTCGCCTGCATGTGCAAGCTTTGACATGTTTGACAACTACGAACATCGCGCCCAAGTTTTTTGTGATGCGGTTCACTCGCTCGCATTGGCGGAGGGCACGGCATGAGTACGATGGCCCAACGTTGGGACAACATCAAATCTTTATTTTGGGGGACTGCACCTAAAGAAGGACCTGACGCATTACCCGTTCGTGTGCATGGCAATGAATTTTCACGCACAGCTGCAATGCCCGTCAGCATCAAAGGATTTGATCAACCGCTGTTATGGGCTATCTTCACCTTGCTCGTGTTTGGCTTGATCATGGTTTACTCAGCGTCGATTGCGATACAAGACAACCCACGATTTCACGGTAATTATTCGCAAACCCATTATTTGGTTCGCCATGTGATATCGCTCAGCATTGCATTCATGGCGGGTCTGCTTGCTTTTCAAGTCTCAATCGACAATTGGGAAAAAGCAGCGCCTTGGCTTTTTATTGCCTCATTGGTTTTATTAATCCTGGTTTTAATTCCATTTATTGGAAAAGGCGTTAACGGTGCGCGTCGTTGGATTTCATTAGGGGTGATGAATTTTCAGCCATCGGAGATGGCCAAATTAGCCGTCTTGTTGTATGCGGGCAATTACATGGTTCGAAAAATGGAAGTGAAAGAAAAGTTCTTTACTTCTGTGATGCCTATGGGTGCCGCCGTTGCCGTGGTGGGTTCGTTGTTGCTAGCCGAACCCGATATGGGTGCCTTCATGGTGATCGCTGTGATTGCAATGGGTATTTTGTTTTTGGGCGGTGTCAATGCCCGAATGTTTTTCTTGATTGCCTTGGTGTTGATTTTTGCATTCTCCATGATGATTTATTTTTCTGAATGGAGACGCGAGCGGATTTTTGCTTATTTAGATCCGTGGAGTGAAAAACACGCATTAGGCAAAGGCTATCAACTCTCGCATTCATTGATTGCGATTGGGCGCGGCGAAATATTTGGCGTTGGATTGGGGGGTAGTGTTGAAAAACTGCATTGGTTACCCGAAGCGCATACCGACTTTTTATTAGCAGTGATTGGTGAAGAATTTGGTTTTGTTGGTGTGTGTGCTGTGATTGCCTTGTTCATGTGGGTGACACGTCGCATCATGTACATCGGTCGTCAAGCGATTGCGATGGATCGTGTGTTTGCAGGTTTGGTGGCGCAAGGTGTGGGTATCTGGATTGGTTTTCAGTCCTTCATCAACATGGGCGTTAACTTAGGTGCATTGCCCACCAAAGGTCTTACATTGCCATTTATGAGTTATGGCGGGTCGGCTATTTTGCTCAACGTCATTGCAATGGCGATTGTTTTGCGAGTCGATTATGAAAATCGTTTAATGATGCATGGGGGTCGACGATGAAGACCAAAATTGCATTGGTGATCGCAGGTGGCACGGGTGGACATATTTTTCCGTGTATGGCTGTGGCTCAAACATTGCGTGATCGCGGTTGGCGTGTGCATTGGTTGGGCGGCGCAGAGCCGAGCATGGAGAGTCAACGCGTACCACTTGCAGGTTTTGTATTTCATGCAGTGCAGTTTGGCGGCTTGCGTGGCAAAGGTGTTTTAACTTGGTTAAAGTTGCCAGCTCGTATGTTACGTGCATTTCAACAAAGCCGACACATTATTCGTCAAGTCAATCCCGATGTGGTGATGGGCTTTGGTGGTTACATCACATTCCCAGCGGGTGTGATGGCCGTGTTACAAGGCAAACCTCTCATTGTTCATGAACAAAATGCGTTGGCAGGCTTGGCCAATCGATGGTTATCGCTGATCACCCAAAAAGTATTCACCAGTTTTCCGCATGTGCTCAAACGCGGTCAGTGGATTGGTAATCCATTGCGCGATGAATTTTTAAAGCAAGATGCACCGAGTATTCGTTTTCAACATCGACAAGGCCCGCTTCAAGTCTTGGTGATGGGTGGAAGCTTGGGTGCAAAAGCGTTGAATGACATCGTTCCACAAGCGATTGGTTTGATTGATCCTTCGCGTCGTCCTTTAGTCACGCATCAAAGTGGTGAAAAACAAATTCAAGCCTTAGAAGCGTCATACACCCAAGCAGGTGTAATAGCCACGCTCACACCTTTTATTGAAGATGCAGCAGCAGCGATGGCAAAAGCAGATTTAATTATTTGCAGAGCGGGTGCGAGTACGGTGACCGAAATTGCAGCGATCGGTGGCGTGGCGATTTTTGTTCCATTTCCACATGCGGTAGACGATCATCAAACGGCGAACGCCAATTTTTTGGTCAATCAAGGTGCGGCATGGCTTGCACCGCAACACAGTTTAGACGCTCGTACCTTGGCAGCGCAAATTCAAAATTTAGACAGAACCATATTGCTTGAAGTGGCGCAACGCGCCTATGACTTGCGCAAGGTGTCGGCTGCCAATGACATGGTGGCTGCGTGTGAGGAGTTGGTCGCATGAAGCACGCGATTCGTCACATTCATTTTGTGGGCATGGGCGGTGCAGGCATGAGCGGCATTGCAGAAATTTTATTCAATCTGGGTTATGTCGTTACAGGCTCTGACATTTCTGACGGTCCTGTCTTACAACGATTAAAAGCACTAGGCATTCAAAGTTTTGTTGGGCATAGCAGTGAAAATATTGTTGGGGCCGATGCGGTTGTCACATCAACTGCAGTCAAAGACAACAATCTAGAAGTGATTGCGGCGCATCAAAAATTAATTCCTGTGGTGCCACGTGCCGTGATGCTTGCAGAACTCATGCGTCTGAAGCAAGGCATTGCAATTGCTGGCACGCACGGCAAAACAACCACTACGAGTTTGGTGGCGAGTGTGTTGGCACAAGCAGGGCTTGACCCAACCTTTGTAATTGGTGGAAGACTCAACAGTGCGGGCGCAAATGCCAAACTCGGACAGGGCGATTACATCGTGGTTGAAGCAGACGAGTCCGACGCGTCATTTTTAAATCTAATTCCTGTGATGTCGGTTGTGACCAATATTGATGCAGACCATATGGAAACATATGGCCATGATTTTGGAAAACTCAAAAACGCATTCATTGAATTTTTACATCGCATGCCTTTTTATGGCGCTGCTGTTTTATGTGTGGACGATCCTGCATTAAGAAGTCTCTTGCCGCAAGTCTCTAGACCGATTACGAGTTATGGCATGTCTGCCGATGCGCAGGTTCGTGCATTTGACGTGATTGCCAAATCAGGGCGCATGCAATTTAAAGTTTCACGAAGCAACGGCATTAAGTTACCCGATATACAAATCGATTTGAATTTGCCAGGTGAGCACAATGTCAAAAATGCATTGGCCGCCATTGCAATTGCCGTCGAACTTGGAATTGACGATGAAGCAGTCAAACTGGCGTTGTCTGAATTCAAAGGTGTTGGTCGACGTTTTCAAAGACACGGCGAAATGCCCGCGCAACAAGGGGGCGTCTTCACTTTGATTGAAGATTATGGCCATCATCCAGTTGAATTAGAAGTGACCTTGCAAGCAGCGCGAGGTGCATTTCCTGGTCGACGATTGGTATTGGCTTTTCAACCGCATCGCTACACGCGCACGCGAGACTGCTTTGAAGATTTTGTGCGAGTGATGCGAACAGCAGACGTGGTGTGGCTCACAGAAGTGTACGCCGCAGGTGAAGCACCGATTGCATCAGCAGACGGGCGATCTTTGGCGCACGCACTGCGTGTTGCAGGACAACTTGATTTGGTGTTTGCACAAAGTTTGGATGAACTCACGCAACTCATTATCGAACATGCGCAAGATGGAGACGTGGTGATGTGCATGGGTGCTGGATCAATTGGAACAGTACCTGTGCAAGTGGCTCTCAAAGCCAATCACAAAGAGCCAGTAACAATCAAAGGGGGCGCACGATGAAACCCTTTGATATCAAACAGGCGCACGTTGCCGTTTTAATGGGTGGCACGTCAGCAGAGCGTGAAATTTCTTTGTTATCAGGCAATGGCGTTTTGCAAGCATTGCAAAGCAAGGGCGTTAACGCGCAAGCATTTGATCCTGCAGATCAGCCATTACAAAATTTAATAATCCAACAATACACGCATGTGTTTATTGCATTGCATGGTCGTCAAGGCGAAGATGGCACCGTTCAAGGCGCACTCGAATTGTTGGGCATTCCCTACACAGGTTCGGGTGTGATGGCTTCTGCCATTGCCATGGATAAAACCATGACCAAGCGAATTTGGAACGCGCAAGGTTTGCTGTCGCCTGCATTTGTCCATTTAATGCCCGAAGAACAAACGCCACAAAGAATTCAAAAAATCCCTGAGCAACTTCAGTTGCCACTCATTGTTAAGCCTCCGCGTGAAGGCTCTTCCATTGGGGTGACCAAGGTTGTGACGGCTGATCAAATGCAAGCGGCAGTTGCATTGGCAACTCAATTAGATCCTGACTTGTTGTGTGAAGCATTTATTGATGGCGATGAAGTGACTTGTCCAGTCATTGGCGAAGGTCATCAATCCAAAGCTTTACCCGTGGTTCTCATTGCCGCACCGCAAGGTGCGTACGACTATCAAAATAAATACTTCACCGATGTCGTCAAATACCACTGCCCCAGCGGTTTGCCGACCGAAGAAGAAAAAAAGATTCAACAAATCACACTCGATGCTTACCGTGCATTGGGTTGTCGTGGATGGGGTCGGGCCGATTTAATGATTCGCAAACGGGATCGACAAGCGTTTTTATTAGAAATGAATACCAGTCCTGGCATGACGAGTCACTCCTTGGTGCCGATGTCAGCCAAGGCCGCAGGTATTTCTTATGAAGATTTGTGTTTGCAGTTGCTAATGAGTGCACAGCTTGATCAACACATGGGAGGGCGTGTTCAATGAGAGCCGTTGACGCCGCACGCATGCCAGTGAAGGAAGAAATTCCATTGGACATCAAGCTGATGAATATCACAGCAACATTGGTGTTTGCTGCGGTTGCGTTGATGTTGATTGGATCGCTGGTGTGGTGGGGAATTCGTCACCCCGTGTTTTCAATTTCACAAATCGAAGTATTAGGTTCGTCACAACACAACAACGAAGTCACATTGCGAGCAAATGTGACGCCCAAGCTCAGGGGTAATTTTTTCACCATTGATTTGGCACGCACGCGAGCCATTTTTGAATCCGTCCCGTGGGTGAGGCACGCAACCATTGAGCGTGAATTTCCAAATCAATTAAACATTCAAGTCATTGAGCATCAACCCGTAGCCTATTGGGGTCCAGAGTCTGAATCGCGTTTGCTCAATAGTAAGGGTGAAGTGTTTGTAGCCAACTTTGATGAATTGGAAAACATCAAGTTGCCGCATTTGTACGGCCCCGATTCTCAATCGGCGTTGGTGTTGCAAATGTATGGTGACGTTTCATCACAACTTAAAAAATTAGATTTGTCGATCAAAGGTTTGGAGTTAACGGAGCGTGGCAGTTGGCGTGCTTTGCTTCAATCAGGTGCAGATATTGAATTGGGACGAGGTACTGTGACGGAAGTGATGGCGAGATTGGATCGCATGACAAGCACCTTGGTGCAAGTTGCGGGTCGCTATAACCGAAAAGTCAGTGCTTTGGAATCGGCAGATTTACGGCATGAAAATGGCTATGCATTGCGATTGCGCGGTGTCAGCACGTTAGAGCCAGCTTTGAAGAAATAAATGAAGAGGTCCGTATGGCAAAAGAATACAAAGATTTAGTCGTCGCATTAGACATTGGCACCAGCAAAGTCATGGTGGTGGTGGCTGAGGTGTTGCCCGGTGGCGAATTAAAAATGGCTGGACTTGGCATTGCACCCAGCAATGGACTCAAGCGCGGCGTCGTCGTCAACATCGATGCAACGGTACAAAGTATTCAACTCGCGCTCAAAGAAGCCGAGTTCATGGCCGACTGCAAAATCACGCGTGTTTATACAGGTATCACGGGCAGTCACATCCGAGGCATGAATTCACACGGCATGGTTGCAGTTAAAGATCGAGAAGTTACCGCCGCCGATGTGGCGCGTGTGGTTGAAACAGCCCGAGCAATCACGATATCAACCGATCAACGCTTGTTGTTGGTCGAACCGCAAGAATTTGTAATTGATGGTCAAGATGTAAAAGAGCCCATTGGCATGAGTGGTATTCGATTAGAAGCCAAAGTGCACATCGTGACAGGCGCGCAAACCGCTGCAGAAAACATCATCAAATGCGTGCGACGTTGCGGTCTTGATGTGGATCAATTGATGCTCAATCCCTTGGCTTCAAGTCTTTCTGTACTCACACCTGATGAAAAAGAATTAGGTGTCGCATTGATTGACATTGGTGCGGGAACAACGGACGTTGCGATTTTTACAGGCGGCGCGATTCGTCACACAGCGGTGATTCCGATTGCGGGCGATTTAATCACCAGCGATATAGCGATGGCCTTGCGTACACCCACCAAAGATGCAGAAGATATCAAAGTGGAGTCGGGTTATGCCAAACAATTATTGGCCGATCCAGAAATACAAGTTGAAGTGCCAGGCCTAGGTGACCGAGGACCTCGCATGTTGAGTCGTCAAGCTTTAGCGGGTGTGATTGAGCCACGTGTAGAAGAAATTTTTGCATTGGTTAAACAAGTCATTCGCGATTCGGGCTTTGAAGAAGTTTTATCTTCAGGCGTGGTGCTCACGGGTGGAAGCGCCATGATGCCAGGCATGGTCGAGTTAGGTGAAGATATTTTTCTCAAACCAGTGAGACGGGGTTTGCCGCATTATTCAAGCGCACTCTCCGATATGGTTTCACAAACACGCGCCGCAACAGTGATGGGACTTCTTGAGGAAGCTCGAACAGGTCGCTTGCGCGGATTTAAAGTGGCACAAAAAAGTGGTTCGGTGAAAACCGCATTGAGTCGGGTCAAAGACTGGTTTGTAGGGAATTTTTAATAATGCAATTTTTAAATTTCATTCCTCAATCACGTAGCAGTCCTGTTCATTCACAGCTACGACGATGGCGACCTTGCTGTCGTGGCGCTCCTCCAGGTACTTAAATTTTTTTAACAACAAAAAACCAAAACATCTCATGCAACTGCACAAAACGGAGTAAAAAAATGAGTATAGAAATGATTGGAACAAGCGAATTCACAGTAGGCACACAAATCAAAGTCATCGGCGTAGGTGGCGGTGGTGGTAATGCGGTGGAGCACATGATCAGAAGCGGTGTCAAAGGCGTGGAATTTATTTGCGCCAACACCGATGCACAGGCATTGCGAATCAGCAGTGCCGATCGCATCATTCAATTGGGCGATAGTGGATTGGGCGCAGGCAGTCGACCAGAGCGAGGACTCTCGGCCGCCGAAACAGCCATTGAAGAAATTCGAAACGCTTTAGAAGACGCGAATATGGTCTTCATCACGGCGGGTATGGGAGGCGGTACAGGCACTGGCGCGGCACCCGTGGTTGCACGCATCGCACGCGAGATGGGCATTCTCACTGTCGGTGTGGTAACCAAGCCGTTTGAGTGGGAAGGCGGTCGCCGCATGACCAATGCAGAAAGCGGATTGGCAGAACTTGAAGCCAATGTCGATTCACTCATCGTGATCTTGAACGAAAAATTGCAAGAAGTACTCGGTGACGATGTTTCGCAAGACGAAGCATTTGCATTTGCCAACGATGTGCTTCGCAATTCAGTCGGTGGTATTGCAGAAATTATCAACGTCGAAGCACTGGTGAACGTCGACTTTGAAGACGTTCGTACAGTAATGAGCGAACAAGGAAAAGCGATGATGGGAACGGCAACAGCCAGTGGTCCCGATCGCGCACGCATTGCAGCAGAACAAGCGGTTGCGTGTCCTTTGCTCGAAGGGGTTGATATGACAGGCGCCAAAGGTGTGTTGGTGTTGATCACAGCGTCCAAAGGCGGATTGAAATTGTCGGAGTCGCGTGAAGCCATGAACACGATTCGTGCGTTTGCATCCACTGATGCGCATGTGATTTATGGAACCGCTTATGACGACTCATTGAATGATCAAATTCGCGTAACAGTTGTTGCAACGGGTTTGGCACAAGCAGGCAAACGTGTTGCGCCACCTTTGCCGGTGATACGCACAGGAACGGATAACGTTCCTATTCCCCAACATATGCCGATGCAAATCACATCGGGGGGTGAGGGTTCAACGATTCAAGCCAGTAGCGCAAGTCAATCTGCGGCACCTGCAACGCAAACCGCAACTCCTCGCAACACCAACTACGAAACTTCGAGTGTTCCCAGTGTGTGGCGTACCAATCGAACACATGCATCGGCCAAAGTCGATGCTATGTCCTCAGGCGGTATGGATGATTATGAGATTCCTGCGTTCTTGCGCAAGCAAGCCGATTAAAATAAGCGGGTGCTAAAACAAAGAACCCTTGAATCACTGACCAAGGCGGTTGGTGTCGGACTACACAGCGGCCAGCGCGTCGAAATGACGTTGCGGCCCGCACCCGCTGACACGGGCATTATTTTTAGAAGAGTAGACCTACCCCATCCCATTGAAATTCCTGTTAATGCAGTTGCAGTGACAGATACGCGCATGGCATCGACGATTTCTGCGCAAGGCGTCAAAGTTCACACCATTGAACATTTGATGTCGGCTTGTTCGGGATTGGGTTTGGATAATCTTTATATAGATATCACAGCAGAAGAAGTTCCTATTCTTGACGGATCGTCCGCATCGTTTGTTTTTCTTTTGCAAAACGCAGGCATTGCACTTCAAAACACACCCAAGCGATTCATTCGAATCACTCAAGATGTTCAGGTGAGCGAAGGCAATGGCGATAAAGTCAAGTGGGCCAAACTCAGTTCCTATCATGGATACAAGCTCAGCTTTGAAATTGATTTTCAACATCCCGCTGTTGATTCCACAGGTCAACGAGTTGAATTTGATATGGAAACGGGTGTTTATGCGCGCGATATTGCAAGAGCACGCACCTTTGGATTTACGAAAGACGTAGAGATGATGCGATCCACTGGTTTGGCATTAGGGGGTGGATTAGACAATGCCATTGTGATGGATGATTACAAAGTGCTCAATACAGATGGCCTTCGTTACGACAATGAATTTGTCAAACACAAAATACTAGACGCTATGGGCGATTTGTATGTATTAGGCAAACCCTTGTTGGCGCATTACAGCGCATTTCGCTCAGGACACGCACTCAACAATTTATTGCTCAGAGAATTATTAAGCAGACCTGATTGTTATGAGATAGTCACATTTGACGACGAAAAATTAGCGCCGCGTGGAGTGGCGCAACTCCCACCTTCTTGGTAATCTTGCTGACGATTTAACCGCTTCGACCCGACCGATACATACCGCTGGCTTTTCCGCGAACACTTCCACCCAGCTCCAACAACGTCAATCCTTTAGCGGCATGCGCATGTGTGATTGCCAAACCCAATGCGTCAGCTGCATCAGGCCCTGGTAAGCCAGGCAGATTGAGCAATAGCTTTACCATTTCTTGAACCTGTGCTTTGCCCGCTTTGCCATGTCCTGCAATAGCTTTTTTCATTTGCAAAGCCGTGTATTCAGCAACAGATAAATTTTTGGTTACCAATGCGGTAAGACATGCACCACGAGCCTGACCCAATAACAGTGTGGCTTGTGGATTGACGTTGACAAAAACAATTTCAATGGCCGCGCAATTGGGTTGGTAGCGATCGACCACTTCATGAATGCCTTCAAACAAAACTTTCAGTCGCGCAGGTAAATCGCTGCGCGCCAAGTGCGTGGTTTTAATCGTGCCGCTTACTACATAATGAAGTTTGCCACCATCAAATTGAACCACACCAAAACCCGTGGTTTGCAAGCCAGGATCGATGCCGAGGACGGTGTTGGTGCTCAAGGTAAAATCGTGCCATTCATTCGCGCCAAAATAATTTCGGTGCGATCACTCAAATAAGGTGATTGCGGTAATTTTTCAAAATATTTAGGTCTTGGCAGCATCACGGCCAAGCGCGCTGCTTCCCATGGCGTTAATTGGGACGCCGGTTTTTGAAAAAAATGACGTGCAGCGGCCTGGGCACCAAACACGCCTTGCCCCCATTCAACATGATTGAGATAAATTTCTAAAATACGTTGCTTGCTTAAAAACATTTCAAGCCCTATGGTGAGGATGAACTCTTGACTCTTGCGTAAAAAAGTTCTTTCACCAGACAAAAAAAGATTTTTGGCCAGTTGCTGCGTAATGGTTGAGCCGCCAACAATCTTCACACTCTTTGCATTTTTGGCTTGTGCCAATCGTTGCGATTTAATGTTACTGTGCCATGCACGCTCAATCGCTTCCCACTGCACGCCATCATGAGTGGCAAAAATATCATCTTCTGACGCAATCACTGCGCGTTTGAGATGAGAAGAAATATCGCGTGAATCAACCCAATCTTGTCGCCATGGCAATTCTTTTTTGGTTTGAAAAATTTGCCACGCTTGCGAGCGTTGAAATGTGGTTGAAGAAGGATTGACATAACGCATCAATCCAATATGACTTAAAAAATAAATTTGTAATGCAAGCCAAGCTAACACAAAAAGCCCCAGCCATCTTAGAAATGGTTTGAAGCGAAT
>SHXN01000023.1 GCA_009693305.1 Limnohabitans sp. | reverse complement strand
GAATTTAGCCAAAAGCAAGCTATTTGCTTCTTTCACTAGATCCAGAAAAAAATCGTAAACTCTCAGCTTTACTACTCCGATCAATCCTAATTCCAAAGTCCTTGGAAAGACACTTCTTCAGGCTCATACCTGGATTGGAAAATACTGGGCGCGAACCCCGAGATCATGCCAAGCCCACCACCGATACTTGTTAAAACAAAATCAAACTAAGTGGTTTTAAACAAAGCGTTATCAACCATTGCACACGCGTTGAGGAAGTAATTTTTTGTGCAATTGCTGCGTATGAGAATTTTTTTTAGTTTTAATTGTTTCTGATCGATTGGCAATCATCAAAACACCAACTGCCACAAAGCTCAACCAAAAACCCGGTTGCAACAAGGACCAAGGATTAAACGCCGTTACTACCATCGCGGCCAATGCCCAACACGCGGTCCACGGCCATTGTTGACCCATGGTTTTTAAGATGCTCACCGTGGCCAACATACAAATCGTTCGTTGCGCAGGCAAACCCCATCCGCTAAACACTGCATACGCGCCAGCAGCGATCACACCGATTGCGTGTGCGGCCAATGGCGCGGGCCAATACAAACTCAAGGCATAACCTCGACCATCGGCATAGCGCCATAACTTAATGATGAGCCATCGCGCCATCCACGCCCACAAGGTGATGTACAATCCTGAAATACATCATCAGATGCGCAACGCCTGTCGCCCTAAATACAGGCCAGTCGTGCGCGTCAATTGCGTTTTGATCGCCCATTAACAATGCAGAAATCAATCCCGCCCATCGTTTGTCGTTTACTGTTGCGTCGATTTTTTCTTTGCTCAGTTGACGCAAAGTTTCAATCGGGTGTTGATAGGTAGACTCTATTTTTTGTGGTGCATTCGTCTGTGCGTTATTTTTTGGTGATTCATGCACTTGTGCACTGGCTTGCAAGCCTTGCTCCCACATCCACAACTCCACATCAAAACCGTGTGGATTAAGCGTTCCATGCAGCGCTTTGAGTCGCAGGGGCAACTGCCATCGTTCACCCACGCGAATGGTTTTCGATTTATACTAATTGATTAATATCATGGGTAGAATTTCAAGCGATTGATCATCGTCGATGCGCCACGCTTTTTCTACTTGAAATCGAAACCGCACGCCATTTTCATTTTTTTTCAGCATGTGCGTTACCATTCCTTGCACCATCACATCAACGCCATCGATTGATGGATGAAGCGCTATTTTTAAATAAAAATGTGAGCGCAAGTTAATCAATGCAATCGTAATTGCCATGATGGCAATACAAGCCATAGTGGTTTGCAATAAATTCTTAAAAAATCGCAATAAAAAAATAAAAAAACACATGCGGTGCCCAACACCCAAGACACACACCGTGGGGTTATCCAAATTGAATGAACCAATAAAAATCCCCCCGTTGAATGACACTCATACTGAGATGAGCGAATCGAACGGGGGAATTTAGATGAAGAAGTGTTTAACCAGTGCTATCGCAAATTTGTTTTTTTAATACTGCAATATACGTACTGGGTCGAATTGCAAAGTCACGAATTCGAACATGGATATCCATTTCATCGAAAACCACGGTTTCTTTTCCTTTGCCTAGGGGTTTTTCAAACAAACTCTCGGCCACTTTTGAAAATGTATCGAGCTTGCAATGCACCCGAAATCTTGACATCGCCGATTGGTAGTTGTCGCCAAATGGGCTTTTGGCCGCCTTGGGCAAATCGGTCAAAGTCCAAGCAAAGCGCGTGACGTGCACGGCTTTGATCGCCTCTTTGTCATAAAAATAGGTTGCTTCTTCTTCCTTCAGAAGTTCACTCCATTCTGCACGTGCAGGCATCACACCATAAAAAGTGCAAACTAAGAATGCATAAATCACGAGTTTGAGGGACATGGCAAGAGTGTCAATAAGTAAAGACCTTTCCTAATCGGCATTGAGGGCGATAACTTGAGTTGAATTTGTGCATTTGTATGGCTAAAAAACACGCTGGGTATGGACTTAAAATCACAATTTTTGCGAGATTCACTATGTCCATCCTCAGCAAACTTCAAGCCCTCCAAATCACATTGCCACCCTTGGCCATTCCTGCCGCCGCCTATGTACCCTTTGTACAAACGGGCAATCTGATTTTTGTAAGCGGTCACATCGCCAAAAAAGACGGCAAGCCATGGGTGGGACAACTCGGCACCAACATGAACACGGCAGAGGGTCAGCTCGCCGCTCGCGCAATCGCCATTGATTTGATGGGCACATTGCAAGCCGCGACGAGCGACTTAGCGCGCATTAAAAAAATTGTGAAAGTCATGAGCTTAGTGAATTCAAGCCCAAGTTTTACCGAACACCATTTGGTGACCAATGGTTGCTCAGAATTATTAAGTGAGATTTTTGGCGACGCAGGCAAACACGCACGCAGTGCGTTTGGTGTGGCTCAACTTCCGATGGGTTCTTGCGTAGAAATTGAATTGATTACTGAGTTGTATTGACTGCGATTTGAATTTATTCAATACCCACTACATCGGTGGGCTTAAAACCTAAATCTGCAATCTTGCCTTTTTTGGCTCTTGATGATTTGATGTTGTTGAGGCTTCTGATTTCAAGCGTTTCATCGCGCTCTTTGCCTCCTCTGCCTACACCCAAAATTTTGATTCTTCGCGTGTAAGCCGCCGCACCTGCCAATGCGTCTTTGGATTCGAGATCGATCAACATCAAACCGCGTCCACCTTTTCCCATGGCTTTGAGTTCTGAAATATCAAAACTTAAAATCCTGCCTTGCGTTGATGCACAAGCCACATGTGTTGACGTGGGCTTGGGCATTGAACCGTTGCCACCGCTAACGATTGAAGGCCTGCATACGGTTTCATCGGCAGAAACCGTCATGAATGATTTGCCAGCCTTGTTGCGCGACACCATGTTTTCTGTGGTGGCAATAAAACCATATCCTCCTGTATTGGATAGCAACCAAGATGCCGATGATGGTCCTGCTAAAAAGTGCATGACCTGTGTGTTGGCTTCTAAATCAATGAGGGTGGTGATAGGTTGACCATCGCCTCTGGCACCAGGCAAACTGGCAATGGGCACCGAATAAACACGACCGTTGCCACCCAACACAATGAGCGTATCAACCGTTCGAGACTCGAAGGCGTCATACAAACCATCGCCCGATTTGAATGCAAACGAAGAAGTGTCATGACCGTGCGCACTTCTTGCACGAACCCAACCTTTTTGTGAAATAACAACCGTGACGGGCTCATCCACCACCTTGACTTCTGCCACTGCTTTTTTTTCTGCATGAATCAATGTGCGACGAGGATCTGCGAATTGTTTGGCGTCGGTTTCAATTTCTTTGATCATCAATCGACGCAAAACTGCAGCACTGGCCAATATTTCTTCTAGATTTTTTTGTTCGATGCGTAACTCTTTGAGCTCTTGTTCGATTTTGATGGCTTCTAGGCGAGCGAGTTGACGCAATCGAATTTCGAGAATATCTTCGGCCTGTCGTTCGCTGAGTTTGAATCGCGTCATCAGCGCCGACTTGGGCTCATCGCTGTTGCGAATGATTTTGATGACTTCATCTATATTGAGCAAGACCAGCTGTCGGCCTTCTAAGATATGAATGCGATCGAGTACTTTTTCTAGGCGATTTTGAGAGCGGCGTTGAATGGTGGTTTGGCGAAATGAAATCCACTCTTCCAAAATAAGACGAAGATTTTTTTGTATGGGCCTGCCATCCAAGCCCACGGCGGTGAGGTTGATGGACGATGAAGACTCAAGACTGGTGTGTGCCAACAAAGCGGTGATTAATTCTTGCTGTTCGATGGTTCGGGTTTTGGGCTCAAACACCAAACGCACAGGCGCGTCTTTGGAAGACTCGTCGCGCACCACATCTAGCACAGCCAACATAGTGGTCTTGAGTTGTGATTGCTCTTGCGTGATTGTTTTTTTGCCCATCTTGACTTTTGGGTTGGTGATTTCTTCTATTTCTTCCAAAACTTTTTGTGTGGAAACACCAGGCGGCAATTCATTGACCACCAATTGCCATTGACCTCTAGCTAAATCTTCGATGACCCAACGTGCACGACATTTGATAGAACCGCGCCCTGACGTATAAGCGTCTGCAATTTCGGTGTCGGTGCTGATGATTTGACCGCCGCCAGGAAAATCGGGGCCTAGTATGAGTTTTGATAATTCTTGTTGAGTTAGTTTTGGATTTTTGATGAGTGCAATACATGCATCCGCAACTTCACGTAAATTGTGACTAGGCATTTCTGTAGCCATACCCACTGCAATACCACTGGCGCCATTGAGCAATACAAAAGGAAGTCGCGCAGGTAGTTGACGCGGTTCTTGTGTTGATCCATCGTAATTGGGTTGAAAGTCAACGGTTCCTTCGTCTATTTCATCTAATAACAATGTGGTGATTTTGGACAGACGTGCTTCGGTGTAACGCATAGCGGCCGCACCATCGCCATCACGACTACCAAAATTTCCTTGCCCATCGATGAGCGGATAGCGTTGAGAAAAATCTTGTGCCATACGCACCAATGCGTCGTAAGCGGCTTGATCACCATGCGGATGAAAACGACCCAACACATCACCCACCACGCGTGCACTTTTGACAGGCTTGGCACCCGTGTTGCCAGAAAAACCCAAACCCATGCGCGACATGGCATACAAAATTCTGCGTTGAACGGGTTTTTGTCCATCGCAGATGTCGGGTAATGCGCGACCTTTGACAACGCTTAATGCGTATTCGAGATAGGCGCGTTGCGCGTAATGCCCCAATGCGATGCCGTCATCGGATTCGGATGCGTTGAAATCGAGAGTGAGATTGTCAGACATGATGTTTAAACATCAATTTCTATGCTATCGCCATGCAACTCCATAAGCTCACGACGCGCGGCCGCTTCACCTTTGCCCATGAGCTGAGTGATAAGGCCTTCGGTTTGTTGAAAATCGAGAACGCCCAATTGCACAGGAAGCAATCGACGCGTATCAGGATTGAGTGTGGTTTCCCATAATTGCTCGGCGTTCATTTCGCCCAAGCCTTTGAATCGGCTGATGCTCCAAGCGTTTTCGCGCACACCATCTTTTCTGAGCTTGTCAAGAATTGCAGTGAGTTCACCATCGTCAAGTGCGTACATTTTGGTGGCTGGTTTTTTGCCTCGCGCAGGTGCATCCACTCTGAATAAAGGAGGTTGTGCAACAAAAACGTGACCCGTTTCGATAAGTTTGGGAAAGTGTTTGAAAAATAAGGTGAGTAACAACACTTGAATGTGTGAACCATCGACATCCGCATCACTCAGAATGCAAACTTTGCCATAACGCAATCCACTGAGATCGGGTTGATCATTGGGGCCGTGTGGATCAACACCGATGGCCACAGCGATATCGTGCACTTCATTATTGGCAAACAATCGATCGCGTTCAACTTCCCACGTGTTGAGAACTTTTCCGCGCAAGGGTAATATGGCTTGACTTTTTTTGTCGCGTCCCATCTTGGCACTGCCGCCTGCGCTGTCGCCTTCGACCAAAAATATTTCGTTGTTAGCTAAATCTTTGCTTTCACAATCGGTGAGTTTGCCGGGAAGCACGGCAACACCCGAGCCTTTTCTTTTTTCTACTTTTTGACCTGCTTTTTGACGCGCTTGTGCGGCACGAATAACCGACTCTGCAAGTTTTTTGCCATCAGCCACGTGTTGATTGAGCCACAAGTCTAAAGAAGGCCTGACAAAACTAGAAACCAAACGAACAGCGTCTCTGGAATTGAGTCGTTCTTTGATTTGCCCTTGAAACTGTGGATCTAAAACTTTGGTGCTGAGTACAAAACTCGATCGTGCAAAAACATCTTCGGGTAATAACTTAACGCCTTTGGGTAGCAATGAATGAAGATCGATAAAAGTTTTGACCGCATTGAACAAACCATCGCGCAAACCGCTTTCGTGCGTGCCACCTGCACTGGTAGGAATGAGATTGACAAAACTTTCGCGAACAGGTTGCCCCTCTTCGGTGAATGCCAAGCACCACTGCGCACCCTCGCCTTCTGCAAAATTTTCATGAGCGCTGTCCGCATAACCCTCACCTTCAAACAAAGGAATGAATGGATCGGCGGGCAAGGTTTGCATGAGGTAATCACGCAAACCACCTTTATATAACCATGATTGCGTGTCTTTTGTTTTATCGATGGTGAGAGTGACGCTGACACCAGGCATTAAAACCGCTTTGCTACGCAAGAGGTGGGTGAGTTCTGCAATGGGGAGATTGGATGTTTCAAAATATTTGCCGTCGGGCCAAACACGAACGACAGTGCCTTGTTTGCGCTCACCACTGGCGATAGAACGTAATTTGAGTTTTTGAACAACATCACCGCCTTCAAAAACCAAATACGCTGCTTGCCCCTCGCGAAATGAAGTGACTTCCATTCGTTTGGATAAAGCATTGGTAACGCTGACACCCACACCGTGCAATCCACCCGAAAAACTATACGCACCGCCACTGCCTTTATCGAATTTGCCACCTGCATGAAGACGCGTAAACACCAACTCAATAACAGGCGCTTTTTCTTCGGGATGCATACCAAATGGAATGCCTCGACCATCATCTTCGATGGTGACGGAACAATCGGTATGCAATTGAACGGCGATTTTTTTGCCGTATCCCGCTAAGGATTCGTCAGCGGCGTTGTCTATCACCTCTTGAATAATATGCAAGGGGTTGTCGGTGCGGGTGTACATGCCCGGACGTTGTTTGACGGGTTCGAGACCTTTGAGGACGCGAATGGAGCTTTCTGAATATTTGGGTTGTTGTGTGGCCATGGGGCAAGATTGTAGTCAGAACTCAATAACTATACTGTCTAAAAACCCAGTATTTTGGTGATTTATTACCCAAGGTCGCTCTAAAACCCTATAAACCTTTACATTTATGGATATGACACAAGCAAATCCCTTCAATTCAAACTCAAGCTTGCCCATGTGGCAAATCCTCATATGCGGCGCATTGATTCTGACCTTATCCATGGGCGTGCGTCATGGTTTTGGCCTTTGGTTGTTGCCTATGACACAGGCGCAACACTGGGGACGCGAAGACTTTGCATTTGCCATGGCCATTCAAAATATCGCATGGGGCGTGGGCGGCATTTTTTCTGGCATGTTGTCCGATCAATTCGGTGCCTTTCGCGTCATTCTTTTTTGCGCTCTCTTATATGTGTTGGGTCTTTTTGGAATGGCCCATTCATCGTCTCCCGAGCAACTCACAGCCAGCGCAGGCATGATCATCGGTTTGGCGCAAGCAGGCACCACCTATGCGGTCATCTATGGCCTGATCGGTCGAAATATTTCTCCAGACAAGCGTTCTTGGGCCATGGGATTTGCCGCCGCCGCAGGCTCATTCGGTCAATTTTTAATGGTGCCCGTTGAGGGCTGGCTCATCAATCAATTCGGATGGCAACAAGCTTTGGTTTTACTGGCATGCCTTGCAACACTCGTCATTCCACTTGCATTTGGTTTGCGTGAAAAACAATTTGAAAACGGTGCGCCCCTGCGTCGACAACAAAGTATTTTGCAAGCGCTTCAAGAGGCGTTTTCTTATCGCAGTTTTCAGTTGCTCACATTGGGTTACTTTGTCTGCGGTTTTCAAGTGGTATTCATTGGCGTGCATATGCCCAGTTATCTCAAAGACCAAGGCTTAGAGCCCCATGTTGCAAGTACAGCATTGGCATTGATTGGTCTTTTTAATATTATTGGAACGTATAGCGCTGGTGTTCTTGGACAAAAAATATCCAAAAATAAAATTCTCTCATCCATTTATTTTTCGCGTGCTATCGTTATTCTTTGGTTTATTTCTGTACCTTTAAGTCCACTCACGGTTTATATTTTTTCAGCGTGTATGGGTGTTTTATGGCTCTCCACCGTTCCACCCACCAATGCTGTTGTCGCTTCAATTTTTGGCGTCTCGCATATGGCGATGCTTTCAGGTTTTGTTTTTCTCAGTCATCAATTAGGTAGTTTTACAGGCGTTTGGCTTGGCGGATATTTGTTTGATCTCACAGGCAGTTACACCATCGTGTGGCAAATCTGTATTGCATTGGGTATTTTTTCTGGGTTGGTCAATTTACCCGTTAAAGAATCACCTATTCAACGTCTCGCAACGGTCTAAGTCATGTTTCGATCAAAACTTCAAACCCTCACATTCACCGTTTTATTACTGAGTGTCTTATTGACTGTTTTTAGTTTATATCTTCAACCTGAATTCATCATTCATCTCACCAATCAACTATGGGCTTGCTTCTGATATGACGACCATTGTTATTACTGGTGCATCCGACGGCATCGGTGCAGAAATAGCGCGACAAATGGCTGAACGCTATGGTGTCAAAGCCGTTTTGGTTTTGGCTGCGCGCAATGTTGCTGGTTTACAAACGGTTGCGTCCCAATGCAATGCAGTGGGCGCTCGCACTTTGATCTTGCCCGTTGATGTATCTGATCAATCACAATGCATTCAATTGATAGAAACCACTGTCAAAAATTTTGGTGGCATTGATATTCTCATTAACAATGCGGGCTTAATAGCACAGGCATTGTTGCAAGAAGTTGAAACCAAAAATCTCAACTGGTACGAATACGTCATGCGCGTCAATCATTGGGGCAGTGTGTGGTGTACGCACGCCGCACTCCCTCACCTCTTAGCCAGTCAAGGTCGCATTGTTGCCGTTTCATCGTTGGTAGGGTTGATCGGACTTCCAGGACATACCGCTTATTGCAGTAGCAAATTTGCAATGACTGGGTTTTTTGAGTCTTTGCGAACAGAGCTCATTGACAGTGGAGTGTGTGTCACCATTGCATACCCTGGTGTTGTGGATACCCAAATCCGAGCCCATGGACTCAATGCGCAAGGAGCAATCGGTGAGTTGAGTAGCCTCAACGAAAAAAATGCCATGTCTGTTGAAGAATGCGCGCGTCTTATTGTGCAAGCCACCATGCGAAGAAAACGCCAAGTTGTCATGACAACAAAAGGCAAATTAGGTCAATGGCTCAAACTCATTGCACCTGGTTGGGTCGATCGCATGGCGATTGCCGCAGTCAAACTCCAACGCAAACCTTGAAATGTCTCATCCATCGATTCAACATGGACAAGAAGCGCCCTCGGTTTGGGTTCAGCAATATGCGCATTTAATTCCATCGGGTGGGCATGTTTTAGATTTGGCATGCGGTTATGGCAGGCACATGAAGTGGTTGTCATCACAAAGCTACAAGGTTACGGGTGTTGATAAAGACGCAAACGCTTTACAAGGGCTATCCAATTACGGCCACACCCTATGTCATGATTTAGAAAACTATGCTTGGCCATTTACAAACCAAAGTTTTGATGGCATTGTGGTGACTCATTATTTATGGCGCCCCTTATGGCCCTCAATTTTGTTAAGCCTGAAAATGGGGGGCGTTTTAATTTACGAAACATTTTCCGCAGGAAATGAGGCATTTGGTAAACCATCGCGACCTGATTTTTTACTCCAAAATGGTGAATTACTCATGGTCTTCAAGGATTTACACGTGGTTGCTTACGAAAATGGTTTACTCGCCGAGCCCCAACGCGTAGTTCAAAGAATTGTGGCGATTACCCCCACCCCTCACCCTCATCAGACCATCCAAGCATTCAATCTGAGCCGTTAGAATACGAGATCCTTGTAGGAATAAGTACATGACACAACTGACCGGCAGTATCGTGGCCTTGGCCACTCCTCTTCTTCCAGACACCAGCGTTGACTATCCCACGCTTCGCAAACTCATAGACTGGCACATCGCAAAAGGTACCGATTGCATTTGCGTGGTCGGCACAACAGGCGAGTCGCCCACCGTCAATGTGGAAGAACATTACGAAATCATTTGCGTTGCAGTTGAGCAGTCCGCCAAAAGAGTTCCCATCATGGCAGGATGTGGTGCCAATTCAACGGCAGAGGCCATTGAGTTGGCGCAGTTTGCAAAAAAAGTGGGTGCAGGCTATCAATTGCAAGTGGTTCCCTATTACAACAAACCCACGCAAGAAGGTTTGTTTCAACATTTTTCTGCCATTGCAAAAGCTGTCGATTTACCCATGATTTTGTACAACGTGCCAGGCCGCACAGTTGCCGATCTACAGCACGACACGGTTTTGCGTTTAGCAAAAGTCAAAGGCATTGTGGGCATCAAGGAAGCCACTGGCAATATTGAGCGGGCACAATGGTTAATTCGCGATGTGCCTTCGCATTTTGCTGTTTACTCCGGTGACGATCCAACTGCAGTTGCGTTAATGCTTTGCGGCGGCAAAGGCAATGTCAGCGTCACCGCCAACATTGCGCCCCAACAAATGCACGAACTATGCAAGGCCGCCATCCAAGGCGATACCCAAACAGCCATGAGTATTCAATTGAAACTCATGCCTGTGCACAAACATTTATTCGTCGAAGCCAACCCGATTCCACTCAAATGGGCAATGGCACGCTTGGGATTGTGTGGTCCCACGCTGAGACTTCCACTCACTCCCATGTCATCGAGTTACGAGCCTATTTTAGAACAAGCGCTCAAAGCTTCTGGACTCATTTAATTCATCAAGGAAATCAATTGTTCGCACTTCATCGTTCTTTATTTTTTATATTCATCCTCGTTTTTATTTCGGGATGCTCAAGCATTGGTGGAGACCGCAAACCCAATTATCAAACACAAGTCGAAGTTAAAAAAACTCCACTGGATGTGCCGCCTGATTTGAGCAAATTAGCACCCAGCGCTCGGTACGTCATACCCAATGCAAACAATCCTAATCAAGCGCCTCAAAACATCATTGCACCCAATACAGTAGGCGACATCAAACTTGAACGACTGGGAACTTCACGCTGGCTCACCACCGAGCGTTCACCAGAAAAAGTGTGGCCTCTGCTCAAACCCTTTTGGGAAGAAAATGGTTTTGTTGTTTTAGTCGACAACCAATCCACTGGCACATTAGAAACCGAGTGGGCCGAAAATCGCGCCAAACTCCCCCAAGATTTAATTAGAAGAACGCTTGGCAAACTACTTGATTCTTTGTATTCAACGGGTGAAAGAGATAAATTCAGAACACGCGTCGAAACGACTGGTACCAATACAATTGAAATTTCAATCATCCATCGCGGAATGGCTGAGGTGTACAAAGATAACAATAAGTCCAGCACCATCTGGCAAGCCAGACCCAGCGACCCTTCATTAGAAGATGAATTTTTAAAACGACTGATGGTCAAACTCGGCACCACTCAGCAGCAGGCTGAAGAAGCCCTTGCACCCACAACCATCACCGTATTGACCAGCTTAGTCATCAGCACCACTCAAACCACGATTGAATACAAACAAGGCTTTGATGTGGCATGGCGCAGACTTGGCGTCACAATCGATCGCTCAGGCTTTACTGTAGAAGATCGCGATCGCAAACAAGGTTTATTTTTTGTGCGTTACGTAGAAGCAGTGGATCCCGATTCAGAACCTGGCTTTTTTATGAAACTGTTCACCCGAAGCAAAGCGCCAAGCGGTCCTACTCAATACCGTCTCAAGATTGACAGCGAAGGCTCGGTCAGCAAAATTCAAATTCTAAACGCTTCAGGTCAAGCCGATGTATCCACGGCCGCCAAAAAAATCGCACAACTCATTGTTGATGATTTGAAATAAAACGTGCTGAGATTTAAAAATTTAGGAAGTGGTAGCGCTGGAAACGCCACTTTGATTGAAGCTTCTTCGGACTTGCAAAAAACCTATGTATTAATTGATTGCGGCATTCGCCCCAGAGATCTTGATCAACGTTTGGCCATCGCTGGTGTAGACGCCTCACAAATACAAGCGATCTTTATCACCCACGAGCACAGCGATCACATTGGGCACGCAAAGTCACTGGCAAAAAAATCAAACGCCGCAGTATGGATGAGTCATGGCACTTGGATGGCGAGTTCTGCTTTGCAATGGGGTCTGCCACCCGAGCAATGCAATATGGCGCGCGATCACGAAACCATTGCTATTGGTGATTTATGTATCACGCCGTTTACAGTGCCACACGATGCACGCGAACCACTACAACTCACTTGTACCGATGGCGATGCGCGACTGGGCATACTCACCGATTTGGGTCACGCCAGTTCACACGTGATTGAATCATTAAAAAAGTGCAATGCTCTTTTGCTTGAAGCTAATCACGACGAAGAATTACTCAGTCAATCGCAATATCCCTATTTTTTAAAACAACGCATCGCTAGCCGTTTGGGACATTTATCGAATACGGCATCGGCGCAACTGTTGGCGCAACTCGATCATGAAAAATTAAATTTGGTGGTGGCTGCTCATTTGAGTGAAAAAAATAACTCCAAGGACAAAGTCTTGGAGTCTTGGTCACAACACATCTCACTCGATACTAAATTAGTGGATGTAGCTAATGCCGTCAATGGTTGTGATTGGCATTGGGTGGAAAGTTAGAAATTTGCAAATTAAAAAAATAAAAAATTAACAATTTAAATTGTTAATTCACTTTTCTGCTAATTCTCTAATCGCACTTAATGTGCCTCTTGTTGTTATGACCTCTGGATTTAACATCACTTCTATTAAAGTACCTTCACTTCTGTTTAATGCTTCTTTAAAAATATTTTCAAACTCTTGCGTTTTTGTGATTCGCGATCCTGCATAGCCATAGGCTTTTGCTAACGCAACAAAATCAGGATTTTTTAAATCTGATCCGCTAACATGTTTGGGATAATATTTTTCTTGATGCATGCGAATAGTTCCATACATCCCGTTGTTTAATAAAACAATAATTGTTTTTGCACCAAATTGAACTGCCGTGGCCAACTCTTGACCATTCATCAAAAAATCACCATCGCCTGCAATCGTAAAAACAGTTCTGCCGGTTAATATATTGGCGGCAATACCTGCTGGCACACCATAGCCCATTGAACCGACTGTAGGCGCGAGTTGCGTTTTGAATCCTTTGGCAAGTCCATGGTGCGGATGAAAACGATGCACCCAACTGGCAAAGTTTCCTGCGCCATTGGTAAGAACTGCATCATCGGGCAACAATCGATTGATAGTTTGAATAATAGCGGCCATATCAATATCACCAGGTAACAGTTGCGGCACTTGATTACCTAAATAATCTGTGTGCGCTTGCGCGCTCCATAACTCCCACGGAACCGAAACAGGCGCGCTCAATACTTCAATCGAGCGAGCCGCTGCATTCATCGTGCTCAAGATCGCTAAATCGGCTTGATAGACGCGATTGAGTTCTTCTGCACTCGAATGGATGTGAATCAATTTTTGTTGGCTGCGTGGTGCCTCCATCAAGGTGTAGCCACCTGTCGTCATCTCGCCCAATCGAGGTCCAATGGTAATAATCAAATCACTCTCTTTGATGCGTTGCGCTAGTTTTGGATTGAGTCCAATGCCCACATCACCCGCATACAACGGATGGTGATTGTCAAACGTGTCTTGAAAACGAAACGCATTGCCAACAGGCAATTTCCAATTTTCTGCAAATCGTTGAAGAGCCTGCGCGCTTTGAGGCGTCCATCCGCCACCACCTGCAATCACAAAAGGTTTTTTTGCTTGCATCAACATTTCACCCATTTGCCGCAAGGCACTAGGATCACTCCATGCTTGAACGGGCTCCACTCGCGCAGTGGGTCTGGCAGAAACAATCTGGGTCAGCATGTCTTCGGGCAACACCAACACCACGGGCCCAGGCCTGCCATTCATCGCTGTTGCAAATGCACGCACAATATATTCGGGAATGCGTTCGGGGTCGTCAATGCGTTCCACACGCTTGGCCATGCCTTTGGTATTGGGCCCAAAAAAACTGTTGTAATCCATTTCTTGAAAGGCTTCGCGATCGCGAAAATCACTGCATACATCACCCACAAATAAAATCATGGGTGTGCTGTCTTGAAACGCAGCATGCACACCAATCGATGCATTGGTCGCACCAGGCCCACGCGTCACAAAACAAATGCCAGGTCTACCCGTTAATTTTCCTGCGGCCTCAGCCATGAATGCCGCACCACCCTCTTGTCGATTGATGATGAATTGAATGTTGTCGCGGTATGCATAAAAACCATCGAGCACACCCAAATAACTTTCACCAGGCACACCAAAAGCATGCGTAACGCCTTGTGCAACCAAACATTCAACCAATAAATGACCTGCGGCTTGTTTACTCATCACAACTCTTTCAACAATTAAAAATTAAACGCGATCCGATTCTATTTGATTACCCACTTTGAGCGCCATCAATACACCAACGCCTAATGCCACGGCCGCGCCCACCAAGGGCGCATAAAACCAACCTTTATCCATAAACATACCAAAGATAACGGGCGAGATTGCAAAGCCCACATCAAGACCTGAGTAAACCATTCCATAGACGCGTCCCGTTGCACCTTTGGGCGTTGCTTTTTTAATCAGCATATCGCGCGATGGCCCGCCAATTCCTAAAGCAAGACCTGTTGACGCCAACACAACCATGGTGCCTATTCCACCAAGCCATCCCGTTGCGCACAACAACAACATCAATGCGCCCACACCCATGCAAATTGCAACCACTTTTTCGCTGTATTGATTGAATTTTGTTGAAACAAATCCACCTAAAAACATACCTGCTGCGGCACAAACCAAATAAGCGGTGAGCGTGAAGTTGGCGGACTCAAAACTCACCGAATGAACAGCTTGTAAAATAGAAACAGAAAAGGTTTGCACCACTGCAAGCGTAATGGTGGAGAACATAAAAAATCCAAAGCACCACCACACCACTGGAAAACGTAAAAAATCAAATCCCACGCCTTGTAATGCGGTGCGTGGTGTTTTGTGCATATCGGTATAAAGTAAATCGCGATGCCAAATAACCACGCACAAGGTGAGCAAATACAAAACGCCCGCACCTGCGTATGCAATGTGCCAACCAAATGCGCTCGTCATTCCCACCATAAACAAAGACGCCACCGTCCAACCCAAATATCCTGTTAAACCATGCGCACTAAAGGCATAACCTAACCGCTTGTTGGATATTCGGTGATTCAAAATGGTGAAATCAACGGGATGGAAAGAGCTGTTACCCAATCCCAAAAGTGCCGCAACGCCAATCAGGTCTGTATAACTATTGGCAATAGAGGCCCAAAAACATCCCAACATCATGATCACAACACTGGCGATCATCACAGGCAATGGGCCTAATTTATCGACAATAAAACCCGATGATGTTTGACCGATGCCAGAGACCACAAAAAACACGGTCATTAAAAAACCAAGTTCTGCGTAATTAAATCCAAATACCTTGATAAAGACAGGAAACATCAACGGCAGGAGCAATTGAGCAAAATGCGAGGTGGCATGTGCCAAGCACACCACGCTGATGGTTTGCACATCTTTGCGCAAGCCCAGTTGAGCTTCGATCACGGATGAGTTCATTCATAGAATTATGCATGTTTTAATGCAAATTCGAACTCACCAGGCGCGCGAATTGGATCAACGGTGACAGCAATCGTATCTTTAGGCCCAAATTTGCCCTCTAATAGCAATTTGGACAGAGGGTTTTCGATGCGTTGTTGAATCGCCCGCTTCAAGGGTCTGGCGCCAAACACTGGATCGAAGCCCACCTTGGCCAATTCGGCCAAAGCGGTTTTTGAAACTTCCATGGACAAATCTATGCGCGCCAAACGAGCGATCAAAATACCCAATTGAATACTCGCAATGCTCTCAATATGTTGAGCATCTAATGCATGGAACACCACCGTTTCATCGATGCGATTTAAAAATTCGGGTCTGAAATGTGTTTTGAGTTCATCCCATACTGCTTCTTTGATTTCGCTGGCGTCTCGACCCACCATGCTTTGAATAATGGGAGAACCGACATTGGACGTCATCACAATGACCGCATTTTTAAAATCGACTGTTCGACCTTGACCGTCGGTGAGTCGTCCATCATCCAACACTTGCAACAAAATATTAAACACATCGGGATGCGCTTTTTCGATTTCATCAAGTAAGATCACGCTATAGGGCTTGCGACGCACCGCCTCGGTGAGATAACCACCTTGATCGTAGCCAACATAACCAGGAGGCGCGCCAATCAATTTGCTGACCGAGTGTTTTTCCATGAATTCACTCATGTCGATGCGAATCATGTGCTCTTCGGTGTCAAATAAAAATGCTGCCAATGCTTTGCACAATTCTGTTTTGCCAACGCCTGTGGGGCCTAAAAACAAAAATGAACCCGTCGGACGATTGGGATCGCTCAAACCTGCTCTCGAGCGACGAATGGCGCTTGCAACTGCAGTGATGGCTTCGTCTTGTCCCACCACACGTTGATGCAATTTATCTTCCATTTGTAACAGTTTTTCGCGCTCACCTTGCAACAATTTAGACAAGGGAATGCCTGTGGCACGCGACACCACTTCTGCAATTTCTTCTGCACCGACTTGTGTGCGCAACAATCGTGGTTGGTGATTGGCGTGCTCGCCCAATTCTTTAGCATTGGCTTCTTTGAGTTTTTTTTCTAACTCAGGAATGCGCCCGTATTGCAGTTCAGCAACTTGATTGAAATCGCCTTTGCGTTTGAGTTCTTCCATTTGAAAACGCAAGCGATCAATTTGCTCTTTGATTTGCGCGCCGTCTTGGGCAGACGCTTTTTCTGATTTCCAAATATCTTCGAGGTCAGAATATTCTTTGGCAAGTTTTTCTATTTCTTCTTCAATCAAGGTTTTACGTTTTTGCGAAGATTCATCTTTTTCTTTTCGCACCGCTTCTCGCTCAATTTTGAGCTGAATGATGCGTCGATCTAACTTGTCCATCACCTCGGGTTTTGAATCGATTTCGATTTTAATTTTGGCCGCGGCCTCATCGATCAAATCAATCGCCTTGTCTGGCAAAAATCGATCGGTGATGTAGCGATGCGATAACTCAGCAGCGGCAACAATGGCGGGGTCGGTAATTTCTACACCATGATGCACTTCGTATTTTTCTTGCAAGCCACGCAAGATAGCAATGGTTGCTTCAACCGAAGGTTCACCCACAATGATTTTTTGAAAACGACGCTCGAGTGCTGCGTCTTTTTCGATGTATTTGCGGTATTCATCTAAAGTGGTTGCGCCTACACAGTGCAACTCACCGCGCGCCAATGCGGGTTTGAGCATATTGCCCGCATCCATGGCGCCTTCTGCTTTGCCTGCACCCACCATAGTGTGCAATTCATCGATGAACACAATGGTTTGACCTTCGTCTTTGGCTAATTCATTAAGAACGGTTTTGAGTCGCTCTTCAAATTCGCCTCTGAATTTAGCGCCCGCGAGCAATGCGGCCATATCCAACGACAACACGCGTTTGCCTTTAAGCGACTCGGGCACTTCGCCCGACACAATGCGTTGCGCCAAGCCTTCGACAATCGCTGTTTTGCCCACACCCGGTTCACCAATGAGCACAGGATTGTTTTTTGTTCGTCTTTGCAAGACTTGAATCGCACGACGAATTTCATCATCGCGCCCGATCACAGGATCAAGTTTGCCCATGCGTGCGCGTTCGGTTAAATCGACGCAATATTTTTTGAGCGATTCGCGCTGACCTTCGCTCTCGGCTGAATTCATTTTTTGTCCGCTGCGAACTGCGGTGATGGTGGTCTCTAATGATTTGCGATTGAGTCCATGGTCACGCACCAATTTGCCAGCGTCTGATTTGTTGTCGCACATGGCTAGCAAAATCAATTCACTTGCAACAAATTGATCCCCGCGTTTGAGCGCATCTTTTTCTGCACCCTGCATCAATCCGACCAAGTCACGCCCGACTTGCACTTGTTCTTGACCCTGCACTTTTGGAAATTTACCGATTGCCGTTTCGGCCGCCATGAGCATGCCCTGCACGTTGGCACCCGCACGCTCTAAAAGCGATTTGGGTCCATCCTCTTGCCTGAGCATCGCCACCAGCAAATGCGCGGGTTCGATATACGCATGATCAGCACCCAGCGCCAATGTTTGGGCGTCAGAGAGTGCTTCTTGAAATTTGGTTGTGAGTTTGTCGAGCCGCATGAAATGCCTCTTCAAAATATAGTTGTACTGAAGCTGAGGACGAATTAGGCTATTTCAAGATACCCAAGTGACTTATGGCTTGATCCATATCAAACCCGATGGTTTTTTAACTCGCCAATCAGGTATTTTGACTGACGATTCCCCATCGCACCAAGGCTTGATCGTCACTCACCCGAGCGTCGACCCAACGTACCCCCAAGGGGGTCATTTCTTTTTTCCAAAATGGGGCTTGGGTTTTGAGATAGTCCATCAAATATTCGCAAGCTTGAAAACTTTGCCCCCGATGGGCAGACGTCACCAATACCAAAACAATTTGATCGAGCGCTTGAAACAAGCCAACACGATGAATCACGCGGGCACCCAAGATATCAAATCGCTTGAATGCAGATTCAATCATGGCCTCGATGGATTTTTCTGTCATGCCAGGATAGTGCTCGAGTTCCATGCTCGATACATGCGCGCCTTCATTGTGATCGCGCACCGTTCCCACAAAAGAACAAACAGCACCTACACCGCGATCTTGTGCGCGCAACAAAGCGATTTCTTCGCTCACGTCAAAATCTTTTTCTTGAATGACAACCGAATAACGCATCGTCAACCGCCCGTTACGGGTGGGAAAAACGCCACCTCGCTCGCTTGTGCGAGGGGATGATCCACACTCACCATCTTTTGATTCACAGCGACGCGAATCACACGATCGATTGCCAGTGCTTGCGCGTGCAAGGGTGAGCGCAACATCAACTGCTCTCGCAATTGAGCGACGGTAGAAGCATCGGTCTCGACAACTTCGCTACCGACACCCAAGGTTTCACGAATCGATGCAAAATAACGAACTGTGATTTTCATAGGTGCCAATGCGCAAATGAAATAAAAGAAACACTATCGCCTTTGTGAATCGCATGACCCGCAGGCACATCGATCACACCATCAGCCCAACTGACCGACGTTAAAACGCCCGAACTTTGATTGTCAAACAAATCTAAACCGCCAGCGGCATTGAGTTTGACGCGCAAAAATTCTCGGCGTCGATCGGGACGCAACCAATCAAAATTTACCCGTAAGGGAAACGACTGTGGCAACACATCGCTCGCCCCTTGCAGCTTGAGCAAAAAGGGTCTCACTAACAACAAAAAAGTAATAAAACTCGAAACAGGATTTCCTGGCAGGCCCATGAAATGCGCTTGTGTGGATTCATTGTTGATATGACCCATGGCAAAAGGTTTACCAGGCTTGATCGCCAATGACCACAAATGCAATTCGCCTAAAGCATTCACAGCAGGCTTGATGTGATCTTCTTCGCCAACGGATACGCCACCACTGGTCAAAATCAAATCATGATTGCGCGATGCATCCAACAAATGCTTTTTTGTGGCTTCAAGTTGATCAGGAACAATGCCTAAATCGGTAACAACACAACCACTTTTTTCTAACAACACTTTTAAAAAAAATCGATTCGAATTGTAAATAGCACCAGGCGGCATTTGATCGGGCGCAACATCACCAGGCATCACCAATTCATCGCCCGTCGAAAGCAAAGCAACGCGAACAGGCTTTGCAACTTGCAATTGAGCCAGACCCAAACTCGCAGCCAATCCCAAATCTGCAGGCGTTAATCGTCTGCCTTTTTTTAAAACGAGTGAACCACGCTGAATGTCTTCACCACTTTTTCGAATCCATTGACCTTTTTTTGGAACGATGTTGATTGCAACTTGGTTATCGCCCAAATCTTTGACATCTTCTTGCATCACCACTGCGTCTGCACCTGAAGGAATCGGCGCACCGGTAAAAATTCGCGCGGCTTGTCCCGCATGCAAAGGTGTGCCTTGCGAACCCGCAGTAATGCGTTGTGTCACACCAAGAACTGCGCCTGCTTGCGTCACATCGGCGCTTCGAATGGCGTAGCCATCCATCGATGAGTTATCCAACGGCGGGACTTGCAATTGTGAAACAAGGTCTTGCGCCAGCACCCTTGCATGAGCGTCAAATGTTGAAAGGGATTCAACAGCATTGAGATGCAAAGCGTGCGCCAGCAATAAAGGCAAAGCCTCATCCAAACTCAATAATAGAGGACGCGTATTCAAAAGGGCTCTCTGTAGTGGAATCGATCTTCGTTATCCATCAACCATTGCGCAATGTAATCGACATTGGTCATATCAAAAACCGGTCTGAGTGTTTCATGCGGCAATTTAGATTGATCGGTGGCAATGGCAACAATAAAATCATCCTCCATATAGCGTGGCTCGCGCTGCGTGGCTTCGCGCCAAACCTCAATTTTTAATAAATCGCTCTCTTTAAATCCTTCAACTAACACCCAATCTACACCGTTATAAATATCAGCCAATGCGTGATGCACGGTTAACTGCGCTTGCTGTTCAAATTCGCGCTGCAAGACCATTCGTTGGTTAGAGACGAGCAACACTTCAAAAGCGCCCGCCTCTCGGTGTCGCCAACTGTCTTTTCCTTGATGATCAATGTCAAAACCTTGATGCGCATGTTTAATCACTGACACGCGCTGCCCGCGTAACTTAAGCGCAGGAATTAAGTTTTCAATCAAGGTGGTTTTGCCCGAATTTGAATACCCAGAAAACCCGACCACCTTCATTTTTGAATCTGTCG
>SHXN01000022.1 GCA_009693305.1 Limnohabitans sp. | reverse complement strand
GTCATACCCTGTATCTCCAAGAAACCTCTTTAACTCTTCTGTTGTTTGAACGGCATCTTGTTCATTGATCTACTTTGTAGTGTCTTTAACCTGTTTTTGTTCATTTTTTATGTTTATAATTTTGTTTTGTGACCCTTCAATTTCCCATTGCGTTTTTTGAACGGTATCCTGAATCATTAACACCCATTCTTTGTTCACTGCACCTTGCCTAGTGTCGTTTTTTTGTAGATTTGCACAATGAATATATTCATCCACTCTTTCTTGATCTGTCCACGTCAACATTTCTTTAAAACTTTTCGGGTGATTTAAATTCGTCAACATTTGGTTTATGCTTGATTCTATTTCTTCAATTGTTTCTTTCTGTATCGCAATCCTTTGCTCATAAAAACCCGACTGAAAATCACTTGCTTTTTGGCTTCGATTTTTCATTTATTTACTAAGTTACGATACCTCTTTAGTGTTGTTTTTACAAATAAAAGTTCCATCAAATTGGAATTTTTTCATTATTAAATTTGTTTGTTATTTTTGATGTTTTGTATGCTTATTGATATTTGGACTCTTTACAAACTTAAATTGATCTGCAATTATTTCACTTTTAATTTCTATTGGCTTCCATCTATTATTTTCTATTGCTACAGACGCATGCCACATGTCTTGTGTGTGCACCAAGCCGATTCCAAGGTTGGTTAGCAAATACAACATTCCATTTTCATCGATAAAACTACTTCGCACCATAGCATCAATTTTTGTATGACTACTAACCGAAAAATCTTCTGCCACGCGCCAAATCCATGGCGTGATTTCTAATTCCACAAACACGCGCTGTGGTCCGTTTTGAAAAAACCAGCGGCCCTGTTCATCAGGCATGTAATTTCGTTCTATAAATTGAGTAAGTTTTTCGTGCGTGAGTTTAGAGCCTTTGCTTTGCAAAAAATTGCCCATGGCTTGCACACGGTCGTCGCGCATGTACCAATCACCGCGTGCATCCAAGCCCAACCAACCTGTGCAGGCTGGGACGTTCGGCCATTTAGCCATGGCTTGTTGAACAATATCATCCATATTTTTTAAATGCGTTGAAACCATTGCACCACCGCTTGTGGCATCGCTAAAACATCACCTGCAAATGCACCTTGTACAAAACCAACATGTCCGCCTGTGCGGGGTTGCCATAACTCTACATCTTGACTCACTTCTTGTGCTTTTGGCAAGCTATGCGCAGGAATGAATGGATCGTTTTGTGCATGAATCACCAAACTAGGCAAGGCAATGTTGCGCATGTGTGGCTTGGCGGACGCGCGAGTCCAATAGTCTTGCGTGTTTTTAAAACCATGCAACGGTGCTGTAAACACATTGTCAAAGTCGTATAAATCTTTTGCTCGCATCAATTGCTCGCGATTGAACAAAGCAGGAAATTGTTTGAGTTTGTGCAATGCGCGAGGCTTCATGGTTCCCAAAAACCACGGCGTATAAATATACCTGTTGATGCCTTGCCCAATGGCGTGACCACTGGTATACAAATCCAAGGGCGAACACACTGCGCAAGTTGCGCGCACGTATTGACGCGCTGTTGCACCCGACTCTTGCACCCAACGCATCAAGGCATTTCCCCCTAATGAAATACCCACCACATATTTGCGGCCTGCATGGTATTTTTGTATTTGCTCCATCATCCAATGTATTTCTTGGTAATCGCCCGAGTGATAAGCGCGAGGCGCCAAATTGATTTCACCGCCACACCCTCTGAAATGCACAACCACCATTTGCCACTGCTGTTGCTGTGCGATGTGTGCAAACGCTTTAGCGTAGTGGCTTTGTGAGGAGCCTTCTAAACCATGAAACAAAATCAACAAAGGGCTGTTGTTATTGGTGTTGTCCAACCAATCAACATCAATGAAGTCTTCATCAGGTGTTATCCATCGTTGTCTGCGCCACGCCTGTTGCACTTGTCCTGTTTTTGCAAACAATGACGCATGAATGGTTTGTAGATGGCCACCGGGCAACCAACGTGGCTCTTGGTAATCCCACTGATTCAATGCAAGATGGGCGGACTTTGCGCCGCTCCGTGAATTTCTTTGGCACTACCCGGCGTTGCGTGATGAGCCACTAGTCGCCAACCCTGTGGTGTGCGGTGATACACATTGGTGGCAATGACAAAGGCTACTTGTTTGCCCTCTGGAATTAGAATTTCAATTCTTTCGATGAGATTGTGCATGGCGCTGGTAAGCGACTCAACTTTGTGGACGTGTTCGGGTTGTGCTGCAATGACACCATTGGAAAACATGCTTTCAAACGACGCTTTTATGGCGTCTGCACCGATAAGTCGCGGTCCACCTGGATGCACGCAAACAATTTCTTCTTCATCAGACCAGCACGACATGAGTTTGTCGATATCGCCTTTTTGCAAGGCTTCGTAAAACATGGCTTCAATTTCGTCTGGGGATCCGCCAAGTGTTGCTGCTCGAAATTTGGCTTTGGTCATGGTGTGGATTGTGCCTCTAACTGCAAAAAACAAAAACCCCGTCAGTTTCCTGCCCGGGTTTGATTGCGTGGGTGAGTTCCACTTACTTTTTACTGCGATATCTGCGCAGTGCGGCCAACTCGGCAACCAATACCGAGAGCTCTGTTTGCGCTTTGGCCAAGTCCATTTCGCCCGATGCATTTTTGAGCGCTTCTGATGCGCGTTGTTTGGCTTCGTTGGCTTTTTCTTCGTCTAAATCTTCGCCACGCACTGCCGTGTCTGACAACACGGTCACGCGATCGGGTTGCACTTCAAGAATACCACCAGCGACAAACACAAATTCTTCTGTGCCATCTGCCGCTTGTATGCGAACAGAGCCAGGTCGAATGCGTGTGATGAGTGGCGTGTGGCGTGGATAAATGCCTAATTCGCCTTCTTCTCCGGGTAGAGCCACAAATTTGGCTTCACCCGAGTAGATCAGCGCTTCGGCACTGACCACATCAACATAAATGGTACTCATGGTTTTGCCTTAAATTTTCTTGGCTTTTTCGAATGCTTCGTCAATGGTGCCAACCATGTAAAAGGCTTGTTCGGGCAAGTGATCGCATTCGCCGCTTGCAATCATCTTGAAGCCGCGAATGGTTTCTGCCAATGAAACGTATTTGCCTTCTGTACCCGTGAACACTTCAGCAACGTAAAAAGGCTGTGACAAGAAACGTTGAATTTTGCGAGCGCGAGCAACGGTGAGTTTGTCTTCAGGGGCCAACTCATCCATACCCAAAATTGCAATGATGTCGCGCAATTCTTTGTAACGTTGCAATGTCCCTTGAACTGCCCGCGCGGTGTTGTAGTGCTCTTCGCCCACCACGTGTGGGTCGAGCTGACGGCTGGTAGAGTCTAATGGATCCACAGCAGGATAAATGCCCAATGCTGCAATGTCACGTGACAACACAACGGTGGAATCTAGGTGAGCAAATGTTGTGGCAGGTGATGGATCGGTTAAGTCATCGGCTGGCACATACACGGCTTGAATCGAAGTGATGGATCCGACTTTGGTGGATGTGATGCGCTCTTGCAAACGGCCCATCTCTTCGGCCAATGTAGGCTGATAACCCACAGCAGAAGGCATACGCCCCAACAATGCAGATACTTCGGTACCCGCCAATGTGTAGCGATAAATGTTGTCCACGAAGAACAACACATCACGGCCTTCGTCACGGAACGATTCGGCAATGGTGAGACCTGTGAGCGCAACGCGTAAACGGTTTCCTGGTGGCTCATTCATCTGACCATACACCATGGCCACTTTGGATTCGGGTAAGTTGTCGGAGACCACCACGTTGGATTCCATCATCTCGTGATAGAAGTCGTTACCTTCACGTGTACGCTCACCCACACCTGCAAACACAGACAAACCTGAGTGCGCTTTGGCGATGTTGTTGATGAGTTCCATCATGTTGACGGTTTTGCCCACACCCGCACCACCGAACAAGCCCACCTTACCGCCTTTGGCGAAAGGACAAACCAAGTCGATCACCTTGATGCCTGTTTCGAGCAGTTCTTGTGAGGGTGAGAGTTCATCGTAAGCAGGCGCTTTGCGATGGATGGATGCAGTTTGTGTTTGATCAACAGGTCCGCGCTCGTCAATTGGTGCCCCCAACACGTCCATGATGCGGCCCAGTGTTGCTTTGCCCACTGGTACTGTGATGGCTGCACCTGTGTTGGTGACCATAATGCCGCGACGCAAACCATCGGATGTGCCCAACGCAATGGTACGAACAACACCATCGCCCAATTGCTGTTGCACTTCGAGTGTGAGTGCAGAGCCTTCGAGCTTGAGCGCGTCGTAAATTTTTGGCATGCGGTCGCGTGGAAATTCTACGTCCACCACGGCACCAATACATTGAACAATTTTGCCTTGAACGCCTACGTTCTCTTGATTAACTTGAGCCATTTGTTGTTTGCTCCAAAAATAAATGCTGGGTTACACCGCCGCCGCGCCAGCCACGATCTCAGAGAGTTCTTTCGTGATGGCTGCTTGACGGGTCTTGTTGTAGATGAGTTTGAGTTCGGCTATCACATTGCCTGCGTTGTCTGTGGCTGATTTCATCGCCACCATCCGTGCGGACTGCTCGGACGCCATGTTTTCTGCGACAGCTTGGTACACCAATGCTTCAACATAACGATCAAGCAAATCATCAATCACGCTTTTTGCATCGGGTTCATAGATGTAATCCCAACTGCCCACTGTATCTTGAGTTTTGAGAACATCTGCCGACAATGGCAAGAGCTGTTCTATCACAGGTTCTTGCTTCATGGTGTTGATGAATTTGGTGTAACAAAGAAAAACAGAATTAATTTGGCCATCCACATAAGCATCAAACATGGCCTTGATAGGACCAATGATTTTGTCTAAGTGTGGCGTGTCGCCTAACTGCGTGACTTGTGCAATGACTGGAATGTTGGAGCGATTCATAAAACCCAAACCCTTGTTGCCAATTGCGACTGCTTGTGCAGACATGCCGTCTGTGTTTGTTTCGCGCAATTTGTGCGTGAGTGCGCGCAACACATTAGTGTTGAGACCGCCACACAAACCTTTGTCGGTGGTGACGACAATGTAGCCCATGGATTTGGCATCATTGATTTCCATGAATGGATGCACGTACTCTGGATTGGCTTTGCCCAAGTTTGAGGCAATTTGTTTGATTTTTTCTGCATAAGGGCGCGCCGCACGCATGCGGTCTTGCGCCTTACGCATTTTGGACGCGGCCACCATTTCCATGGCCTTGGTGATCTTCTTGGTATTTTCTACCGATTTGATCTTGCCGCGTATTTCTTTACCTGCTGCCATGCATGGCCCCTTGAATGGTCAGGTCAAGCAAAAGTTTTTTTGAACGCTGCAACTGCCGCGGTCAATTCGGTTTCTGCATCTTTATCCATGGCTTTATCGGTCTCGAGTTTAGATAACAGAGGGGCGTGCTTGTCTTTGAGATAGGCGTGTAGTCCGGCTTCAAATGCCAGCACTTTGTTGACAGCGATATCGTCCACATAACCTTTGTTGACCGCAAACAATGTGGCACCCATCAAACTGATTGACAAGGGGCTGTATTGCGCTTGCTTGAGCAACTCAGTGACGCGTGCACCGCGATCGAGTTGTTTGCGAGTGGATTCATCCAAGTCAGAGGCAAATTGAGCAAATGCAGCGAGTTCGCGGTATTGCGCCAAGTCGGTACGAATACCACCAGAGAGGTTTTTGACCAATTTGGTTTGCGCTGCACCACCCACACGTGACACAGAAATACCTGCGTTAATGGCGGGACGAATACCAGCATTGAACAATGATGTCTCTAAAAAGATTTGACCGTCTGTGATTGAAATCACGTTGGTTGGCACGAACGCAGAAACGTCACCCGCTTGCGTTTCAATGATTGGCAATGCGGTGAGAGAACCTGTTTTGCCTTTGACGTCGCCTTTGGTGAAGTGCTCCACATAGTCTGCATTAACGCGCGCTGCACGCTCGAGCAAACGGCTGTGCAAATAAAACACGTCGCCTGGGTAAGCCTCACGACCAGGTGGGCGACGCAACAGCAATGACACTTGGCGATAAGCAACGGCTTGCTTGGACAAGTCGTCATAAACGATGAGTGCGTCTTGTCCACGATCACGAAAATATTCACCCATGGTGCAACCCGAATACGCAGACACGTATTGCATCGCCGCAGATTCAGAAGCAGAAGCCCCAACCACAATGGTGTAGTCCATTGCACCGGCTTGTTCAAGCGAGCGAACCACGTTTTTGATGGATGATGCTTTTTGTCCAATAGCCACATAAATGCAGGTCATGTGTTGACCTTTTTGATTGATGATGGCGTCAATCGCAACAGCTGTTTTACCTGTTTGACGATCGCCAATAATTAATTCGCGCTGACCACGTCCCACCGGAACCATCGAGTCGATGGACTTGAGACCGGTTTGCATCGGTTGGCTAACGGATTGACGCGCGATCACACCTGGCGCAACTTTTTCAATCACGTCCGTCATTTTTGCGTTGATGGGACCTTTGCCATCGATAGGTTGACCCAATGCATTGACCACACGACCAATGAGTTCGGGGCCAACAGGCACTTCAAGAATACGGCCTGTGCATTTGACAATATCACCTTCGGAGATGTGCTCGTATTCACCCAAAATAACTGAACCAACGGAATCACGCTCAAGATTGAGCGCCAAACCAAAGGTGTTATTGGGAAACTCCAACATCTCACCTTGCATGACGGCACTCAAACCATGAATACGACAAATTCCATCGCTTACGGAGATGACTGTACCTTGGTTGCGAAAGTTGGCACTGGGCGCTAAACCTTCGATACGACTTTTAATCAGTTCTGAAATTTCTGCGGGATTGAGTTGCATGACTCTTTCCTTCTTCCTTTAATTGGCCAACAACATAAGCACAAGACTTACGCAGTTAGCGCCACTTTCATATGTTCGAGGCAGGATTTGACAGAGGTATCGAGTACCTCGTCGCCCACCACAACGCGTATGCCACCAATGAGTTGGGACTCCAACTCAACCGAGACATTTAACTTGCGACCAAAGCGTTTTTCAAGCACCTCTTTGGTTTGCGCCAAAGCAGACGCATCCATGGGAAAAGCACTGTAAATAACGGCTTCAGACTGACCTTCCTCTGCGTTGTGAAGCGCGTGAAAAAGCTCTGCAATTTGAGACAACACCGAAATGCGATTGTTATCGATGACGGCGTGCAAAAAATTGACGGCCTGCGGAGGCAAATTGGATTTAGCAACCTTGGACACCACATCAAACACTTGATCAGCGGTAACCTTGGGGTTGTCAGCAAACTGCGAAAGCTGAGGATCTCCAGCAATGACAGAAAGCTCGTCAAGCCAAGCGGCTGTTACGTCGTGCTGGCCAGAGGTGGCCTTGAACAACGCTTCAGCGTAAGGGCGTGCAATGGTGGAGAGTTCGGCCATGTTTTTCTCTTAGAGTTCGGTTTTGAGCCGACCTAATAGGTCTGCGTGAACACTGGCATTGACTTCTTTGCGAAGAATTTGCTCAGCGCCTTTGACTGCCAACACGGCCACTTGCTCACGCAAAGTTTCACGAGCTTTGACCACTTGTTGCTGTGTATCTGCCTTGGCCTGAGAAATGATTTTGTTGGCCTCAACGACAGCTTGCGCTTTGGCCTCATCAATCAGGGCTTGCGCTCTGCGCTTTGCGTCAGCCAACAATAGCGTTGCCTCATTGCGCGTTTTAGAACGCTCAGTTTCGACATGCTTTTGCGCCATTGACAATTCGATTTTTGCATTCTCTGCAGCAGCCAAGCCTGAAGAAATTTTTTCTGCGCGCTCGTCCAATGCATTGGCAATCGGAGGCCAGACAAACTTCATGGTGAACCCGACCAAAATCAGGAACACAATCATCTGAACAATTAGAGTACCGGTTATGCTCACTTTGTTTCCTTTTGAATGTGTATTAAGCTGAGAATTGCTTGTTTGCAACTGAACCTAATCCAAGCCCTTTAACCATTGTTTACTTGGGTAAATTTGCGATTTGACCAAGGAAAGGATTGGCTGTTGCGAACCACAACGCAACACCCGTACCAATAATGAAAGCAGCATCAATTAGGCCCACCAACAAAAACATTTTGGTTTGGAGTTCGCCCATTAGCTCGGGCTGGCGAGCAGCCGCTTCCAAATACTTGCTACCCATGATGCCAATGCCAATACAAGCACCTGCAGCACCAAGGCCAATGATTAAACCTGCGGCAACCGCTACTAGACCGATAACTTCCATGATGGCTCCTTGAAGAAAAAGTGAAAGAAAAAAATGTGTGCTTAGTGGTGATCGTGGGCCTGCCCCACATAAACCAAAGTCAACATCATGAAGACAAACGCCTGCAATGTGATGATCAGCACGTGGAAAATAGCCCAAACCGAGCCCGCAATGATGTGACCGATGGTTAGAGCGATACCCGTAAACGACATGGAAACTGCCCCACCCATCAAGGCGATGAGCAAGAAAATCAACTCACCCGCATACATGTTTCCAAAAAGTCGCATGCCGTGAGAGACCGTCTTGGCAATGAACTCAATGAGTTGCATTGCAAAGTTGAATGGGTAAAGCAGAAAATGATCGCCAAAGGGCGCAGTGAAAAGCTCGTGAATCCAGCCCCCCAAGCCTTTGATTTTGACGCAGTAGTAAAGACAAATGAACAGCACACTCACTGACAAACCCATGGCGGCAGACAAGTCTGCCGTTGGCACCACACGCATGTATGCGTGATTCGGGTCGTGTCCTGCCTTGGCATAAAGCAGTTCCCAAATGAGTGGCAAGAAGTCAACTGGTAACAAGTCCATGGCATTCATTAGGAAAATCCAAACAAACACGGTAAGCGCCAAGGGCGCTACAAATTTGCGACTTTCGGCATTGTGAACAATGCTTTTGGCTTGCGCATCAACCATTTCAATGAGGAGTTCGACGGCAGCCTGAAATCTGCCAGGGACACCCGAGGTTGCAGTTTTGGCGCCCAACCAAAGAAGGTAACAGCCCAAAGCACCCAAGCCAATGGACCAAAAAAGTGAGTCGAGGTTGAAAACCGTGAAGTCCAATACGCCCGCCATTGGCTTATTTTGCAAATGCGTGAGATGGTGGCCGATGTATTCACCAGCGCTGGGTCCATTTTCAGCTGACATGTTTCAAATCGTCCTGACTTTAGCTTTTGATTGAAAAACTGACTTACAAGTCAGCGCCAACCAATTGACTTTCATCGTTAAAACCAAGCCCGCCAATAAGGCGAGCCAACTCAGATTCTCGACCCAGCGATTGGCTGTGAATAGCATCACAAAACAAACCGCTAGCTTGACCATTTCCCACACAAAAAAACCTATCAGTGATGTGTAGGCATTGAGTGAGGAAAACCGACTGGTCATACCTCTTGCAAAAACCAATGTAGGCAAAAAAGCCGACAAGGCTCCGTAACCCGTTGAAATTGCCACAGACTGCCGGCCCGTTAAAGCACCAGCAACCAAGGCTGCCAAGATGCCAACTACGGCCTGCGCCATCAACACCCTCATCAAAGAAATGGGTGGCTGAGACTCACGCAACGCTTGGGCCTCTTGGGCGCTCAAGGGAGTAAATGGCAGTCCTTGCGCATCTTCGGTGTAGGGTTGTATTCTGGGGGTCATTGGTTAATACCAGGTTACAACAAAGCACTTTTTACTAAGCTTATTATTGTATTCCATTTTAGAAGGCCTACGATGAGGCTGTATTTTTGACCCAGCTGAGGTCCAATCCGTTAATTGTTACTGAGATAATTAGTGCATGAACACATCGACCTCACTGATTCCCTCTACCCCCTGCTACCTCAATGGCGAATTCATGCCGCTTAACGAAGCGCGCATCCCCGTTATGGACCGTGGCTTTATTTTTGGCGACGGCCTGTATGAAGTGGTTCCCATTTATGCAGGACGCCCGTTTCGTTTTGATGGGCATATGGCGCGCTTGGAGGGTTCGCTCAAAGAAATGCGCATTGTTAACCCACACAGCCGCGAGCAATGGTTGGCGCTGGTAAAGCGCTTGGCTCAATTGTTGGCTGAGCAACAAGGTCAAGACGTAACGCAACTGGATCAAATTTTTTATTTACAAATCACGCGTGGCGTTGCACCGCGCGATCATGCAATGCCCGCCAACATCACACCCACTGTTTTTGCGATGGTGCAATTACTCAAACCGATTGCTGCTGATGTGCGACAAAAAGGCGTGGCCTGCGTGAGCGCCGATGATTTTCGATGGGAAAAGGCGCACATCAAAAGCACGAGTTTGCTGGGCGCGGTTTTTTCAAGACAAATCAGTGCAGACGTTGGCGCAACAGAAACCATCATGTTTAGAGGTGATTATTTGAGCGAAGCGGCCGCGAGCAATGTGTGGGTGGTTAAAAACGGCAAGCTCATTGGTGCGATCAACAATCATTTGGTGCTTGAAGGCGTGCGCTATGGTTTGATTGAAACCTTGTGTCAAAAAGCGGGCATTGCATTTGAATTGCGCAACGTGCATCGCCACGAAGTGCTCGATGCCGATGAATTGATTTTGTCATCGGCCACCAAAGAAATATTGGCCATTACCACGTTGGATGGCAAGCCAGTTGGGCACGGTGCAACATTATCAAAGCCAGGTCCTATTTATAAAAAATTATTTACGCTTTATCAAAAAACTAAAAAGGCTTGAATCATGTCGATCAAACCCATTCCGCCCGAAGAATCACTCATCACCTACCCTTGTAATTTTCCAATCAAGGTGATAGGTTTGAATGTGGATGGGTTCGTGACGGCCATCACACACATCGCACGTCAATTTGATCCCGCATTTGATGCGGGCACTTTGGAGCTGCGAGACAGCAGTGGCGGAAAATATTTGGGTTTAACGATCACCATTCATGCAACCAGTCGCGAGCAACTCGATGAGTTGTATCGAACCTTGTCAACACACCCGATGGTGAAGGTTGTGTTGTGATTCAAACGCTTTGGCGTGGTTTAGTGCCTTATGCGTCTTGTTATCAAGCGATGCAAGATTTCACCGATCAAAGAGATGGCAACACTTCTGACGAGTTGTGGATGTGCGAACACCCACGCGTTTTCACGCAAGGTTTGGCGGGCAAGCCCGATCATTTGTTGGCGCCTAGCGACATCGATGTGATTCAAACCAATCGCGGCGGACAGGTGACGTTTCATGGTCCTGGCCAAGTGGTGGCTTATCCACTATTCGATTTGAAACGCGCGGGTTATTTTGTTAAAGAATATGGTTACCGTTTGGAAGAATCGGTGATTAAAACTTTGCTTTATTTTGGTATCACGGGTCACCGCGTAGCAGGCGCGCCTGGTATTTATGTGCGACTCGATGACGCGCACGGTCATGCCCTATTGAATCAACGACCTACTCAACAAACACTGCGCGACACAAAAACGCCAGACTTCACGGGGCTTGGAAAAATCGCCGCACTGGGCATCAAAGTGACTCGCCATTGCACCTATCATGGGCTTGCACTTAATGTGGCGATGGACCTTTCACCCTTTGAGCGTATCAACCCTTGTGGCTATGTCAGTTTGCCAAGCGTTGATCTTTCTACAATGGGGGTCTCGGTTGGCTGGCAAGAAGCGGCCGAGGTTTTAAACAACAAATTAATCACTTACTTGGCGCCGTGAGGCGACAACACCCATGAGCTCATCAGATCCACCCGTTGTGTGCGAAGCGCAAACACAAGAAAACTACAACCCCTTGGCCAAACAAAAAGCCGCGGCCAAGTTGTCGCGCATCCCTGTTAAGGTGGAACAAGGCGCGCCTGTTTTAAAAAAACCCGATTGGATTCGCGTCAAAGCAGGCTCACCCTCCACGCGGTTTTATGAAATCAAAGATATTTTGCGCGCTAACAAATTAGTCACCGTATGCGAAGAAGCATCTTGCCCCAATATTGGCGAATGTTTTGGTAAAGGAACGGCCACATTCTTGATCATGGGCGACAAGTGCACGCGTCGTTGTCCTTTTTGTGATGTGGGTCATGGCAGACCCGATCCACTGGACGTGAATGAACCCGACAATTTAGCCAAAACCATTGCTGCACTTTATTTGAAATATGTAGTGATCACCAGCGTGGATCGCGATGATTTGCGCGATGGTGGTGCAGGACATTTTGTAGCGTGCATTCAAAAAACGCGCGAGTTGTCGCCCGACACACAAATTGAAGTGTTGGTGCCCGACTTTAGAGGACGCGATGATCGTGCATTAGAGATACTAAAAGCCGCACCACCCGACGTGATGAATCACAATTTGGAAACTGTGCCACGCTTGTACAAAGAAGTCAGGCCGGGAAGCGATTATCTTTTTAGTTTGCAGTTGCTTAAAAAATTCAAAGCCTTGTTTCCGCACGTGCCCACCAAAAGTGGTTTGATGGTGGGGTTGGGCGAAACCGATGATGAAATTTTGCAAACCATGCAAGACATGCGCGCGCACAACATCGACATGCTCACCATCGGGCAATATTTGTCACCGAGCACCAGCCATTTGCCCGTTCGCCGTTATGTGCATCCTGACACATTCAAGATGTTTGAAGCACGCGCGCTAGAGATGGGCTTTAAACACGCGGCGGTGGGCGCGATGGTGCGGTCGAGTTATCACGCCGATGAACAAGCGCATTTGGCGAGTCAAGATCGCCACTGACCCAATAGTTTTTCCCATTGCGCTTGCGCTTTGTTAAGATTTTTTTCTTTGACGTGGCCAAAGCCTTTGATCTGGTCAGGCACATGTGCGATTTCATGCGCCAACGAATGACGCTCACTCGAATAAGTTTTTAATATCTCTTCGATGATGGCTTTGTATTGAACAATGAGTGCGCGCTCGGATTGTCTTTCGTGCGTGTAGCCAAACACATCCAAAAAAGTGCCGCGTAAAAATTTAAATGTAGCCAACACTTGAAAGACCGTGTACATCGCAGGTCCGAATTTTTGTTTGATCAATTCGCCTTTGTCATTTTTTTGAGCGATGAGTGGCGGCGCCAAATGGTAGTTGAAGGTGTAATTACCTTCAAACATTTGTTCAATGCGTTGACGAAAATCCGATTGCGTATGTAAGCGCGCAACTTCGTATTCGTCTTTGTAGGCCATGAGTTTAAACAGATTGCTGGCCACTGCTGTTGCAAGAATGGGTGCTTTTGATTCAACGTATTGCACAAATTGTTGGTATTGTTGTGCGTAGGCATGGTTTTGATAATCGCTTAAAAACTTCACACGCATATAGATCATAGATTGCAATGTTTGTGGTTTTTGAAAACGAATCACTTGCGATGGTGTGAGTAAATGCATCACACGCGTTTCGTCATGCGCGCACCATCGTCCCCATTCAAATGCGGTTTTGTTGGCTTCAACAGCAACATTGTTGAGTTCGATCGCGCGCACGATCGATGCGCGACTCAGTGGCAACCAACCCTTTTGCCAAGCAAATCCCAAAATCATGGGGTTGATGTAAATGCTGTCGCCCATCAAATGCGTGGCCACGGCGTTTGTATCAAAACAGCCCATGTTGGACGCATGACCCACAGCGTGCAACAAATCTTCTACGCATTGTTCACTTGGATTGCGCCATGCGCCATCTTGTACAAAGGCAGCCGTGGGTGTGCTGTGCGCATTCATCGCCACATGCGTTCTGCCTGAGCGAATGCGCGACATAGTTTCTTTGCCTGCGGTAACAATAGGGTCGCATCCCAAAATTAAATCAGCTGCAGCGGTTGACACACGTGTAGTGCGAATATCTGTTTGTGCGGGTGCAATCAATACATGACTCCATGTTGCACCACCCTTTTGCGCCAAACCTGCAGAGTCTTGTGTGACGATGCCCAAACCCTCGATATGCGAAGCCATCCCTAACAATTGACCAATCGTGATGACGCCTGTGCCACCAACGCCTGCCACCACAATGCCGTAACCGCCTTGGGGGGCTTTGTGAATATCTATTAACGCGGGTTCGGGCAATACGCCCAAGGAAGAAGGATGGACGACTTGTGCGCTTGTTTTTTTGCGTAACTTCCCGCCTTTAATCGTGACAAAGCTGGGACAAAAACCTTTGACGCAACTTTGATCTTTGTTGCACGTGCTTTGATTGATGGTGCGTTTGCGTCCAAAATCGGTTTCGAGTGGTTCCACGCTGATGCAGTTGCTTGCACTGCTGCAATCGCCACAACCTTCGCACACGAGTTCGTTGATCATCACACGCACATCGGGGTCGACCATGGTGCCGCGTTTTCTGCGTCGACGTTTTTCGTTGGCGCATGTTTGATCGTAAATGATGACGGTGCATCCTTGGATCTCGCGCATTTGTCTTTGCACATGATCGAGCAAATCACGGTGCTCAATATCAACGCCATCGGGCAACCCAGCAACGCCTTCGTATTTGTCGGGTTCATCGGTGACGATGGTGATTTTTTTGGCGCCCTCACCGCGCATGCTTTGTGCGATCTGAATGACGCTGTGGCCTTCAGGTCTCTCGCCCACGGGTTGTCCACCCGTCATGGCAACGGCGTCGTTGTACAAAATTTTGTAGGTGACGTTCACGCCTGCGGCCACACTTTGTCGTATCGCCAAGATGCCACTGTGAAAATAAGTGCCGTCCCCTATATTGGCAAACATGTGCTTGGTATTGCTAAACGCTTGTTGCCCCACCCACGGCACACCTTCGCCGCCCATTTGTGTAAATCCTGCGGTGCTTCTGTCCATCCACAAGGCCATGAAGTGACAACCAATACCCGCGATCGCGCGCGACCCTTCGGGCACGCGTGTGCTAGTGTTATGTGGACAGCCTGAGCAAAACCAAGGCTGTCGATCGGCTTTGATTTCCAACACTTGCATGGCTTTTTCTTTGGCTTGCAACACGGCCAAGTGCGCATCCATGCGTGCCGCGATATCGCTATCAACGCCTAATTTTTTGAGTCGCTTGGCAATCGCTTGCGCCACCATTGAAGGATTGAGATCTGCATTGGCTCGCAACAAGATATGACTGCTGGGGTTGGGCACAGACCATTCTGCGCCACTGGTGTCACCACCTAACTCTTCAAACTTGCCCAGCACGTTGGGCCTGACGTCATCGCGCCAGTTGTAAAGTTCTTCTTTGATTTGATATTCGATCACTTGCCGTTTTTCTTCGACAACTAAAATTTCTTGCAAGCCTGTTGCAAATTGTCGAGTAATTTGAGCCTCTAATGGCCACACCACATTCACTTTGTGAACGCGTATGCCAATGCGTCGACAGGTGTCATCATCCAAGCCTAAATCTAACAAGGCTTGACGCGTGTCGTTATATGCTTTGCCACTGGCAATCAAACCGAAGCGATCGTTGGGGCCTTCAATTACATTGTGATTGAGTCGATTGGCGCGCACATAAGCCAATGCTGCGTACCATTTGTATTCAAACAACCGTTGCTCTTGACTCAATGCATCATCGGGCCAACGAATGTGTAAACCACCAGGCGGCATTTCAAATGAAGGCGTGACAATTTGAACGCGCTGTGCATCAATCGTTGCAGTGGCGCTTGACTCGACAATTTCTTGAATGGTTTTCATGCCAGACCACAAACCCGAAAATCGACTCATGGCTAAAGCATGAATTCCTAAATCCAAAATATCTTGTACCGATGATGGAAAGAAAACAGGTGTGCCACACGCTTTAAAAATATGATCGCTTTGATGCGCCGCGGTACTGCTTTTTGCAATGTGATCGTCACCCGCAACCGCCAACACACCACCCCACAGGGTTGTGCCGGCCATATTGGCGTGTTTAAAAACATCCGAGCATCGATCAACACCTGGGCCTTTGCCATACCAAATTCCAAAAACGCCATCAAATCGGTTGGTGCCTTCTGGTGCAAATCCCAGTTGTTGCGTGCCCCACAATGCAGTTGCGGCTAACTCTTCATTCACGCCGGGTTGAAAAACGATGTTTTGTGCTTTTAAAAAAGATTTAGCTTTCCAAAGTGATTGGTCATAACTGCCCAAAGGTGAGCCACGATAACCACTGATAAAACCTGCAGTGTTTTTTCCTTGTAAACTATCGCGCTGTCTTTGCAGCATGGGCAATTTAACCAAGGCTTGAACACCACTCATGAATGCGTGCCCTTGTTCAAGCGCATACTTGTCATCCAAGGTAACAGTTTCTAAAGCTTTGCGGACATGTTCGGGCAATGGGGCATTCATAACAAAATCACCGAATAATAGAGATGCCTATAGTTTATGCGCAACTGGCCCAGATGTCTTGTCTCATAGGCCCAGCGTGATAAGGGTCAACGCGGCCACAAGGTCCACATGCGAAGCGGTTGTCGCGTACGCCCCGCTAAATCTCCTGCTTGTTGCCCCGTTCCCATATAAAAATCGGCGCGAACCGCGCCCGTGATGGCGCTTCCCGTGTCTTGCGCGGCCACCAAGCGATTGAGTTTTGGGGCGGGGCCGTCTGAACTCAACCAAACTAAAGTGCCGTATGGAATGCTCAATGGGTCTACTGCAATAGAACGACCTGCGGTGAGGGGCACGCCTTGTGCGCCTTTGGGTCCTTGTGCGTTGTCTTGCAACTCTTCTTCTTTAAAAAAAATAAATCGCGGGTTACTCCACAACATTTCTTGAACGCGATTGGGATTGCGCGCAATCCATGCTTTGATGCCGGGCCACGATGCGTCTTTGGTTTCGTTTTTATCGAGAAGCCATCGACCAACACTTTGATAGGGCTGTTCATTAGAAGCGGCAAATGCAACGCGAATGGTTTGAACGCTGTCATCTTTTTCTTTGATTCGCAATCGACCCGTCCCTTGGATATGCAAGATCAACGCGTCGATAGGGTCTGAAAGCCATGCAATCTCTGTGCCTTTGAGTGCTAGTTGCGCTTGTGGCAATGTATCAATCTCTTGTCGCGTAAACCACGATGCGCCTTTGCGTTTGAGGTCGACGAGTGCAGTTGGCGCTTTGTAAAGTGGCACATCAAAACCAGGTCGCTGAATACGCGATGCTTCAATCACAGGCTCGTAATAAGCCGTTAATAATCCCGTCACTTCGCCCTTTAAACTTTCGATGCGATAGGGCTGAAATTGATCCATCAAAAATTGACGCTGTTGCGTTTCATCAGCAATGCTTAATCGACGAACATCGGGACACAACTGTATCCATGCGGCTATCGGTCGCTCGCAATTGCGAAGCAAAACCTCCCAAGCTTGCGCCAGTGAATCGTCGCTCCACTGCGGCAAATCGGCCCAAGCGGCCGCTACCCATCGACTGCGAGAAATACCCATTGGCGCTTGGCTGGCCATTGCAGGCGCACGTGATGGTGTTGGTTGATGCAAAGTTTGAACGGGCGGGCTTACCACCCTGATTGACGTACTGCATGAAAGAAAACCTACAATCGTTGTCATCATCAACCCCAAAGACAACAATGGCATGTGGATTATTTTTTTAGAAGCGCTAGGCGCTGGCTTGATTTTGGTGCTCATTGTTTGGTGGACCATGTTTTCCGGTCGCAACAAAGGCGAGTCGCCCGATGATGACAAGTGATTCATAGTTTAATGTGCCGCTCGCCATGCATTGGCCAACTCAACAGCCGAGCGAACTTCCATCTTTTCAAAAACACGCGAGCGATGCACTTCGACGGTTCGCACGCTGATGTGAAGTTGGTCGGCAATTACTTTATTCGAACAACCATTGAACACAAAACGCATCACATCGCTCTCTCTTTCAGTGAGGCCTGCGCGACGCGATTCAAAGGTCTCCATTATTTTTGCTTTTTTAATTTTTTCATCAGAAGATTTGAGAGCAGCTTCGACTCGATCGACAAAGTCATTGCCAGAAAATGGTTTTTCGCAAAAATCGAATGCGCCTTGCTTGACCGCATTAACTGCTGTCGGAATATCGGCGTGGCCTGTTAAAAAAATAATTGGAAAAATATGGAGTAATTTTCTCTCAATGAGTATTTCAAACAATGCCAGACCACTGGTGCCCGGCATGCGAACGTCTAACAACAAACACGAGGGTTGTTCAGGGCGCCAATTGGTTTTAATTGTTTTTATAAAAGAATCGGCACTATCAAAAGATTCGCTCAGCAAACGTCGCGAATGAAGAAGCCAAGCAAGACCATGACGAACGCTTTGGTCGTCATCCACAATATAAACAAGGGCGTTGGCATAGGGTTGCATGTGATTGAATTTTAATCCTGAAAAGAAGTGATGGCGGGTAGCGTGAAGCGAAAAACGGTTCCACGTGGTTGATGCGGTTGATGCTCCATTGCGCCCCCGTGTTGCTCAATCACCGTTCTGCATAACCTCAAACCCAATCCCATACCTTCGGCCTTGGTGGTAAAAAAAGGTGTAAATAAGTTTTGCGCAACCTCTTGCGAAATTCCTGGACCGCAATCTATCACTTCAAAATTTAACCACAGCCTTTGTGAGCCTGTTTTGGGTTGTTGAACCTTGAGGCTAAGCACTCGATCTTTTAAATTTAAATGGCCATCCAAATGCATGGCTTGCATGCCGTTGCGCGCCAAGTTGAGCAAAACTTGTTCAACCATGGTTCGATCGCAGATGACAGGCGGCAACTCATGAGAACAATCCACCTGAATTTTGATGCCTAATTTTTTTGCTTGTAATGCCATCAACGGCATGATGTTTTGAATCAGATGAATGGGCGCCACTTTTTCGCGCGCTTGATCTTGACGTCTCACAAAATCCTGTACGCTTTTTATCACCTGACCCGCGCGTTCAGCTTGATGCGCGATGTGATGCATAGCACCGCTTAATGCATGACTCAATTGTTGTGAATCAGGCAATGGGTTTTCAAGTATATTGATAGGGCCTGTGGCGTAACTCAATATGGCGGCAAGTGGTTGATTGAGTTCGTGACTCAACATCGACGCCATCTCGCCCACCGTAGCCAATCGCGCTGTGGCCTGTAATCGTTCCATCGATGCGCGATGCAACTCTTCGGTGCGACGTTGCTCGCTGCTATCGAGCACCGCACTCATCCAACCTGTTTGTTCATCTTGCGTATTGAGCAATGGCGCTTCAAAAATCAAAACGGGAAAACGCTCGCCATTTTGTCGCATAAAGACAGATTCAACGCCTTTTCGTGGTGGCGCATTGCCAGCGAGTCTCAGCGCTTGTCGTTGACCGTATTCAGACACCATCTCTGGCGGCCAATAAGGTTCGGGAATGGCCTGACCCAATAATTGGTCAACTGGCAAACCCACCATCTCACAAAACGCAGGATTGACATAAGTGATGCGACCTTGATTGTCACGCGCGCGCAATCCAGTCACCAATGAGTCTTCCATGGCTTTTCTAAACGCAAGTGCATCGGCCAAATTCAACTCGGCTCTTTGACGTCTTCGCATATCGCGCGCTAATAAAAAAAGAACCGTGATTAAGGAAAGTGCGAGTAATAAAACAATCGCAGTGAGTACGTTAGGGAAAAAATCAGGAGTCGCACGCCAACTTTCTAATTTCACCACCATCGTGTGGCCTGGTAAATCAAGCAATTGTTGCGAAACAAACGTGCGTCTCGCTGTTTGTTGCATGCCTTGCATCGCTAATCGTGTTCCATCGGACTCAACAAAAGAGATTTGCTGTGTTTTGGTGTACTGAGGACTGACCATCTCCGACAAAATATCCAACAATGAATAACTTGCAGCCACGTAACCCGTCAGTTGACCTTTCACAACAATGGGCATACAAAAATCCATAATCTCTAAGCCCGCACCATCGGTCTGCGAAATATAGTTGCTATTGGCATAAGCAGGACCACTCAAGCGTTTACCTATATTGCACGCTGAGACGGTTTGACTAGCGGCGCTGTCTGTGCCATAACGATCGAAAACCCCCAGACGAAAAGGTGACTCGATAAATAGTTTTGTTTTTAAATCGGGCTCACGCAATTCCAAGCGAACCAATTCACGATGCTGGCGCAAGAATAAAGTGGCATCATTGCGCCAATCATCGATCGTTTTATCTAATGCTTGTAACGCTTGAAGCGATTGCGTGTTGCGATTGAGGCCACTGCGAATATCACCAACAGCTTCGATGGTTTCTCGATCGAGTCGATCTTGCACTTGACTGAGTTCGTATCGCCAAGCAAGCCAAACCAAGGCGCCCAGCAAGGTGGCTACTAAAGCGACCAAAAGTCCCCAAAGCACCCAGCGTCGCATGAAGTACAAATGCCAAGTCATCACAGGCACCGATGTTCGAGTGCGGGCAATTGTTGTCGAATATTTTTAAGATGCGTAGCGTCGCAATCTGCCAACACAATTCCTGCATCAATGGCGAGCTCGCCTAATTTTTCACCCCAAGGGTCAATAATACTTGTATGTCCCCATGTTTTTCGCCCATTGTCGTGAGTACCGCCTTGAGCAGGCGCCACCACATAAGATAAATTTTCAATCGCACGCGCGCGAAGCAACACGTCCCAATGAACTTGCCCCGTTGTGTATGTGAATGCACTGGGCACCAACAATAGGTATGCACCTTGTGCGCTCAATGTTCGATACAACTCTGGAAAACGCAAGTCATAACAAACACTCAAACCAATTCGCCATGTGTGACCATCCATAGAAGGCAAATCAAATGTAACGGGTTGATGGCCGCGCAACAAAACGCGCGACTCGTCGTAGCGCTCTTTGCCGTTATCGAATTCAAATAAATGAATTTTGTCGTAACGAGCAACGCACTCGCCCTTTGGGTTCCAAACAAAACTGGTATTGAATACATGCGCATCGTGTGAATCAACGGAAACGGGTATCGTGCCACCAACCACCCACACCGAATTTTTTTTTGCGCATTGCGACATGGTTTGTTGAATGATGCCCTGTCCATCCATTTCTTTAATCAGCAGTTTGTCGGTGTCTTTTTTTCCAAGTAAACAAAAATGTTCGGGCAAGACTACCAACTCTGCCCTTTGTTGAGTCGCTTGCTCAATCCAATATTGAGCTTGAGTTAAATTAGTATCGCGATCAGCGCTTGATACCATTTGAACGGCTGCAATTTTCATGGCTTGGCCTGTTCTGTT
>SHXN01000021.1 GCA_009693305.1 Limnohabitans sp. | reverse complement strand
AAACAATCATTGGAATACTGGTTTGTTTTAACTCTCGAGCCACCTTGACGCCATCGGCCGTATGTGGATCGATGATTTGATTAAACCGTTGATAGGTATCGCGTATGGTTTGAATGCGATTGGCGTGTGTGCTATGGCCGCTTACAAATCCATAGCGAGTGACGCAATGTGAAAAACGCGAATCGGCATGAAGACTGAATTGGCTTTGGGTATTGATATCTTCAGTGAAACATTGCTTGGTTTGTTGTGCGTCTCGCTCCAATAAATCAAAAATGAATCGCTCAAAATTACTCGCTTTTGAAATATCCATCGATGGACTCGATGTTTCAAGTGTGTCTTTTGAAGTTCTCACACGGTAAACACCTGTTTTAAAAAATTCATCGAGTACATCATTTTCGTTGGTTGCAACCACCAATCTTGCAATCGGCAAACCCATCATGCGCGCCACATGACCCGCGCACACATTGCCAAAATTACCACTCGGCACTGTGAAGCTGACTTTTTGTACATTGCTGGTTGTGGCTTGAAAATAACCCGCAAAGTAATACACCACTTGCGCCAATAAACGAGCCCAGTTAATGGAGTTGACCGTTCCGATTTTGAATTTGCGTTTGAAATTTAAATCATTAGAAACTGCTTTGACAATGTCTTGACAATCATCAAACACGCCTTCAATGGCGATATTAAAAATATTGTCGTCTTGTAAGCTAAACATTTGTGCTTGCTGAAAAGCGCTCATACGTCCATGTGGGCTGGTCATAAAAACCCGCACACCTTTTTTGCCACGCATGGCGTATTCGGCAGCACTTCCTGTGTCTCCCGATGTTGCGCCTAAAATATTCAATTTTTCTTGACGTCGCCCCAGTTCATATTCGAACAAGTTGCCCAACAATTGCATCGCCATGTCTTTGAAAGCCAATGTGGGCCCATTAGACAAGGCCTGCAAATAAAGATTGTTTTCTAATGGACGCAATGGCGTGATTCGATCATCGCCAAACACTTTTTTTGTATATGTTTTTTGACAGATCGCCATTAAATCTTCTGGCGGTATATCGTCGATGTACAAAGACAAGATCGTAAAAGCCAGCGCAGCATAGCCTTGTGTTTGGTAAAGATGGCGTAAATTTTGTAAGGCGTCCGCATCCATCTGTGGATAAGACTCAGGCATATACAAACCACCATCTGGGGCCAGACCCTCAAGTAATATTTCGCAAAACTGACGGCGCTCAGGGTGCCCGCGAGTTGACAAGTACAACATCAGTTGAGCTCTTCTTTTCGTATGCGAATAATGGGCGCCACAACTGTTGACAGTGACTGCATTTGTGCAATAGCCGTATTCATAGCGGACTCGACACAAGCGTGAGTCAAAATAATGAGATCGGTTTGATTTTGTATTTCGCCAGCGGGTCTTTGCAAAACCGCATCGATACTGATATTAGATGTGGCCAAAATTCCGGTTAATTTGGCAAGTACACCTGCTTGATCGGCCACGCGCAGTCTCAAGTAATAACTGGTCACCACCTGATCCATCGGCAATATAGGCACATCGCTCATGGCATCGGGTTGAAACGCCAAATGCGGCACACGATGCAATGGATCAGCTGTGTGCAAACGCGTGATGTCTACCAAATCTGCAATGACAGCACTTGCAGTGGGTTCACTGCCCGCGCCTTTTCCATAATACAAGGTTGTACCAACCGCATCGGCTTGCACCATCACTGCATTCATCGCCCCCTCCACATTGGCGATCAATCGCTTTTCTGGAACTAAACAAGGATGCACGCGCAACTCGACACCCGTGGCCACACGCTTAACAATACCCAAGAGTTTGATGCGATAACCCATTTGCTCTGCGTAGCGAATATCATGCGACTCAAGTCGCGTGATGCCTTCCACATACGCTTTGTCAAACTGAACCTTGATACCAAATGCAATCGCAGACATGATGGTGGCTTTGTGCGCCGCATCAATGCCTTCAATATCAAAAGTGGGATCGGCTTCTGCATAACCCAAAGCTTGCGCTTGTTTGAGCACATCATCAAACGCCAAGCCTTTGTCGCGCATCTCTGACAAAATAAAATTGGTCGTGCCATTGATAATGCCAGCAATCCATTGAATTCGGTTGGCAGTTAAACCTTCTCGCAACGATTTGATGATGGGAATACCGCCAGCAACCGCCGCTTCAAACGCAACAATAACGCCTTTGCGATACGCTGCTTCAAAAATTTCGGTGCCATGCACAGCAATCAATGCTTTGTTGGCCGTGACCACATGCTTGCCCGCTTCAATTGCAGACATCACCAATTGACGCGCAATGCCATATCCACCAATGAGTTCAATCACGATATCGATATCAGGGTTTGCAATCACGAGTTGGGCGTCGTTCACCACCTTCACGCCAGGGCCCACAATGGCTTGCACACGCGCCGTATCCAAATCAGCCACCATGGTGATTTCAATTCCTCGGCCAGCGCGTCGCTGAATTTCTTCTTGATTACGCTTGAGGACTTCAAACGTACCCCTACCAACCGTTCCTATTCCTAATAAACCAACTTGTATGGGCTTCATGTGTTGTGACGTTTTCTATAGGTTTCTAAAAATTTTGCAATGCGTCTAACAGCAACGCGCAAATCATCTTCGTGCGGTAAAAACACAATTCGAAAATGATCGGGCTCGTGCCAATTGAATCCTGTGCCTTGAACCAACAACACTTTGGTCTCTTGCAACATTTCGCAAATAAAGTCTTGATCGTTTTTGATGGGATACATCTTTGGATCTAAGCGAGGGAACATATACAAAGCGGCTTGCGGCTTCACGCATGTTACACCTGGTATTTGAACGATCAATTCATAAGCAAGATCGCGTTGTCTGCAAAGTCTGCCACCAGGCTTGACCAAATCATCAATGCTTTGATAGCCACCCAATGCGGTTTGAATAGCGCTTTGCCCAGGCACGTTGGCGCACAATCGCATGGAAGACAACATGTTGAGACCTACGATGTAATCTTTGGCAGGTTTTTTATCGCCCGACACAATCAACCATCCCGACCGATAGCCACAAGATCTATAACTCTTGGACAAAGAATTAAAGGTGAGCGTTAAAACATCGCTAGACAAACTGCCGATTGCAGTGTGCTTGACGCCGTCATACAGAACCTTGTCGTAAACCTCGTCAGCAAACACCACCAAACCATGCTCACGCGCAACGGCCAAAATACCCAAGAGCAATTCATCCGAATACAAAGCGCCCGTTGGATTGTTAGGGTTGATCACCACAATGCCTTTGGATTTGTTGGTGACTTTTTTTCTGATGTCTTCTAGATTGGGCATCCAACCGTTAGACTCCTCGCACATGTAATGCACAGGATGCCCGCCCGACAAACTCACAGCCGCTGTCCACAATGGGTAATCAGGCGCGGGAATCAATAATTCATCGCCATCGTCGAGTAAAGCATTGGTGGCCATCACGATCAGCTCGCTCGCTCCATTGCCCAAATAGATATCTTCTAAACCCACACCCGTAATCCCTTGCTGTTGTGTGTAATGCATCACCGCTTTGCGCGCCGCAAAAATACCTTTGCTATCAGAATAACCCGCCGCGTTGGGCAGATTTCGAATCATGTCTTGCTGAATTTCTTCGGGCGCGTCAAAGCCAAACACCGCCAAATTGCCGATGTTGAGCTTGAAGATCTTGTGCCCCTCTTCTTCCATTTGATGGGCGCGCTCAAGCACAGGTCCGCGTATGTCGTAACAGACCTTGTCAAGTTTGGTAGATTTGTGGATTGTTTTCAAAGTCCCTCCCTAGGACTCGCTTAGGGCGAAAACTTATAATTTGACCATAATTATTCATCTTTTCCCGATTCAGGCGGACTCATTTCTATATGAAACTACAACCCGATCAATTTGAAGCAACTGCAATCACTGGATATGGCCCCGGCTGGGTCGCTGTTAACGGGGAAAAACTGCATACCAGTTTCATTTTGACCTCTCAAGGTCAGCGCATCACCTGGGAATGTGACAGTTTTACTCATCTGCAGGAGCACCACTTCAAACAACTGGCAGACCTCGGCGTTGAATTGGTCATTTTTGGTAGCGGAAGGCAGCTTCGTTTTGTGCCGGGATCATGGTTAATACCCTTGATTAATCAAAAAATTGGGGTAGAAACCATGGACACTCAGGCGGCATGCCGCACTTACAACATTCTGGCGGGGGAGGGAAGAAACGTCGCCGCCGCCCTTTTGGTTGAATCACTCTCAACAAAGCCAACTGACTGAAGGTATACCAAAGGTTTAATTACAGATTCATTGATCCCCATCAAAATTCACATGAAAACAAGATAAAATAGTGGATAGTCGTTGCCTCAATCGCAGGTTGCACTGTCACTTCTGGATATATAGAACATGGCTATCGTTGTAAACAAACCCCTCCCAGAATTCGAAGCAAATGCCACCAATGGTGTCAAAGTTTCCAATTATTCACACTCTGGTCAACCAATGGTTTTGTACTTTTACCCCAAAGACAACACCCCTGGATGCACCACAGAAGCCATGCAGTTCAGAGATAGATTCAAAGATTTCAACAAAGCAGGGGCCGTTATTTTTGGCGTCTCCCGCGACAACATGAAGTCCCACGATCTTTTCAAAGAAAAACTTGAGCTGCCCTTTGAACTTATCGCAGATACAGAAGAAAAAATGTGTCACATGTTTGGCGTTGTCAAAAATAAAATCATGTATGGCAAAAAAGTAAAAGGCATCGAAAGAAGCACTTTTTTAATTGGTGCAGATGGCTTACTCAAGCAAGAATGGCGCGGACTTAAAGTCCTAGGGCATGTTGACAAAGTACTTAAAGCGGTAAAGGCCAACAAAAAAGCAACCACTACAACAGTTTGACGCCTCTGTTTTGTTTCTCCTCCCCCTTCAAGCATTTTCTTATCCTTGAGATATGTTAGCGTTTTATTTTTAATTCAAACATGCCTCTGCCGCCCGCCCCGACCCATCGCGCAACGCTGTTAAACAAAGACGCAATTCCTTTAGCAGCCACTCAAAAATCCCCTAGAAAATCTGAAGTGCGTCATGCCGATGTTGAAAAATCAACGCCTGCATCGCTTGAGCTATTCGAGTCCCATGTGGGCGCAGGTGGAGATGTTGACGCTTCAACAGTTTCCAAAGCAACACCAACGCCTAGCAAAAAAATCAAACCCAAAAACAAAGGCCCTGCTAAGTTATTTGTGCTCGATACCAATGTATTGATGCATGACCCCATGTGCTTGTTTCGCTTCGAAGAGCACGATGTCTTTTTGCCAATGATTGTTCTCGAAGAACTCGACAACAACAAAAATGGAATGACAGAAGTCGCCCGCAATGCGCGTCAAACCAGTCGAACACTCGACGCATTGGCTGGTATTGCCAATGTCGATATGACCCAAGGTTTAAAACTCGATAGCACAGGACACGTCGAAGTGTCGGGTAAACTTTTTTTTCAAACCCAAGCTTTGCACTTTGCCTTACCCAGCAGTCTTCCGCAAGGCAAAGCAGACAATCAAATTTTAGGCGTTGTTGAAGCACTTCGAGCGCAACACTCACCACGCGAAGTGGTATTGGTTTCCAAAGACATCAACATGCGCGTCAAAGCACGCGCACTCGGACTCGCCGCCGAAGACTACCAAAACGACAAAACACTTGAAGACGGCGACCTGCTGTATTCAGGTTGGTTGGCGCTACCTTCCAATTTTTGGTCTAAAAATGGAAAAGCTGTCGAAAGCTGGCAATCAGTTAGCCATACTTTTTATCGCATCAATGGCCCCATCGTTCCTGAGTTGCTGATCAACCAATTTGTTTATTTTGAAGCACCTGGCCAACCTTCTCTGTATGCACGAGTCACAGAAATTCGCGGAAAAACTGCCACACTCAAAACACTCAAAGATTACACCCACATCAAAAATGCCGTGTGGGGTGTTATCGCTCGCAATCGCGAACAAAATTTTGCACTCAATTTATTGATGGATACAGACATTGACTTTGTCACACTGGCAGGCACAGCAGGCACGGGCAAAACCCTCATGGCATTGGCGTCAGGCCTCACGCAAGTGCTCGATGATCGTCGCTATACCGAAATCATCATTACACGCGCCACAGTAAGCGTGGGTGAAGACATTGGTTTTTTACCCGGCACCGAAGAAGAAAAAATGGGCCCATGGATGGGTGCACTGGACGACAACCTCGAGGCCTTAGCTAAAACCGATACCAGTGCTGGCGAATGGGGCAGAGCCGCAACCAATGAATTGATTCGCAGCCGCATCAAAGTCAAGAGTATGAACTTCATGCGGGGCCGCACATTCATGAATAAATACGTCATCATCGATGAGGCCCAAAATTTAACGCCTAAGCAAATGAAAACGCTCATTACGCGCGCGGGACCAGGCACCAAAATTATTTGTATGGGCAACTTGGCTCAAATCGATACGCCCTATCTCACAGAAGGCTCATCGGGCCTGACCTTTGCAGTGGATAAATTTAAAGGTTGGCCTCATGGCGGACACATCACCTTGGCCAGAGGTGAGCGTTCACGCTTGGCTGATTTTGCAAGCGATGCGCTTTAATTAATAATTGCTGTGGCTTGAAGCCATCGATTCAAATTTTGTAATGGGCTTGAGGAATGTGAGTTTGATGGTACCCGTGGGTCCATTTCTTTGCTTACCAATGATCACTTCTGCAACGCCTGGCTCTTTGCTGTCTTTGTTGTAATAGTCATCGCGGTAAATAAACATAATCACATCGGCGTCTTGCTCAATAGCACCCGATTCACGCAAGTCACTCATCATGGGTCGTTTGTCTGTTCGTTGCTCAACACCCCGATTGAGCTGTGACAATGCAATCACAGGACATTGCAATTCTTTGGCCAGCATTTTTAAACCGCGAGAGATTTCACCCAATTCGGTGGCGCGATTTTCGCCATCACTGCCACTGCTGCCAGTCATCAATTGCAAATAATCAACAACAATCAAACCCAGCTTGCCGCATCGACGCGATAGACGTCTTGCATTGGCACGCAACTCAGCCGTTGTTAAACCCGCTGTCTCATCAATAAATAATGAAACCGATCTCAGCTTTTCAATCGCTTCAGACAAGCGAGGCCATTCGTCTTCATTTAATTTTCCTGTTCGCAATCGACTTTGGTCAATGCGACCAATCGAGCCCACCATACGAATAGCCAATTGAGACGCACCCATCTCCATTGAAAACACAGCAACGGGCAAACCTTCTTGTAATGCAACATGCTCTGCGATGTTGATCGCTAATGCTGTTTTACCCATCGATGGACGCGCGGCTAAAACGATTAAATCACCTGGTTGCAAACCTGAAGTCATGCGATCGAAATCATAAAAACCAGTTGGCACACCTGTTATATCGTTTGGATTTTTTGCCATCTCCTCCACACGGTTGAGCAACTCAACGACCAAGTCTTCCATGGAGTGAAAACCTTGACGCATGCGCGAGCCTTCTTCGCCAATGCTGAAGATTTTTTGCTCTGCATCATCCAAAATTTGAGAGACTCGTCGGCCTTGTGTATTAAAGGCTTGAGTTGCTATGTCGTCGCTGACTGAAACAAGTTTTCTGAGAATAGCGCGCTCACGAACAATTTCCCCATAACGACGAATATTACTGGCACTGGGCACATACTGAGCCAATGAGTTGAGATACGCCAGTCCACCCACCTCGTCAGCCTTACCCTGACTTTGTAAATATTCATAAACCGTAATTACGTCTGCGGGACGCGATGTACTCACCAATGCATAAATTGCTGCATAAACTTGGCGATGTTCGTAACGGTAAAAATCATTTTCGTTGAGCAAATCGCCCACGCGATCCCATGCGGTGTTGTCGAGCAACAATCCACCAAGCACACTGGCCTCAGCCTCCAATGAATGAGGAGGAATACGCAAATTGGCGACTTGCGGATCAAAAATAGGCTGTGAATCTGAATCGGATAAAACGGCTGACATGAACTTCCTTAGAGGTTACTATGCTATCGGTTAAATGGCTCGCCGTCACGCCAGGTCTGTGGATGAAGCTGTGCATAAGTCTTGTATAGCTTGGGGAAATGCGGTCTTTTTTATTCTTTGCCGAAAAAAAGCCGCTCTGAAGAGCGGCCACTGCTAAACGCACACAATTTATGCGGTTTCGCCATACACGGAAACGGTGACTTCGATGATCACATCGGTGTGCAACACCACATGAATTTTTGCATCGCCCACTATTTTGATGGGGCCCGAAGTGAGGCGCACATTTGACTTTGCAACTTCAAAACCCATTTTGCCTAATTCTTCAGCAATATCAAACGTAGTGACCGATCCAAATAAACGACCATCCACACCCGCTTTTTGAGTGATTTTAAGAATAGTGCCTTTGAGTTTTTCGCCTTGTGCATTTGCAACGGCTAATTTTTCAGCTGCTAATTTTTCGAGTTGTGCGCGTTTTGCTTCAAACTCTTTAATGGCTGTTTCTGTGGCACGACGTGCACGCCCAGCAGGAATTAGATAGTTGCGTGCGTATCCGTCTTTGACACGAACGGTATCGCCTAAATTACCAAGGTTCACAACCTTATCGAGCAGAATAATTTGCATGGTGTGACTCCTTAAATTTTGTGCTGGTCGCTGTAAGGCAACATGGCCAAAAAGCGCGCACGCTTGATAGCGGTATTGAGTTGACGCTGATAAATAGCACGGGTGCCAGTTAAACGCGCAGGAATGATCTTGCCATTTTCGGCAATGAAGTCACGCAAAGTGTCCATGTCTTTGTAGTCGATTTCTTCGACGCCAGTGACTGTGAAGCGACAAAAGCGCTTGCGTTTAAAAAGCAATGATTGGGTATTGCGCTTGGGGCGCTTATCTTTGTTGAATTTTTTAAATGTGGCCATTGGGGCCTCCTATGAATCGGGTTGAAACTGAGTTGATGAATGCCTCGCAGGCACGCAACATTAGGCTTGGAATTCGGCTTGTTGAGCCTTGCGAGCTTCCTCGCGCTCCACAGTTTTCATCATGGAAGAAGGACCTGTTTCGGCCTTTTTCTTTGACACTGTTAGGTGACGCAGTACAGCATCATTGAACTTGAACGCGTGTTCGAGTTCAGCCATCACAGCCTGATTGGCTTCGATATTGACGCACAAGTAATGGGCCTTGGCTAGTTTGTTGATCATGTAAGCGAGTTGACGGCGACCCCAGTCTTCGACACGGTGCACTGCACCGCCGCCGGCAACAATCATGCTCTTGTATCGCTCGAGCATGGCGGGAACCTGTTCGCTTTGATCTGGATGGATCATCAGGATGATTTCGTAGTGACGCATGGACTCTCCTTGAGGATTAAAGCCACCCGCAGCGTCTTGTTGCAGTGTGGTAAGGGCAAACCCACAATTATAACTGATTTTAAACCTTTTTGGCTCGACTCAGTAGACTCACAACAACGCCCAGAACAATCCCCGTTGGGACGCCCCAAATCCCTGCGCAAATCGGCTCCAAGAGCCCCGCCACAAGGTTTGATCAGGGCTTAAACCCCATTTGATTTACACCCAAGGTTGATTGACAAAAATGTAGTGCAAAGTAATACTCAATCCACCTAACATCGCAGCAATAGCCCCAGAACGCGTAACGCCCGACCAATGAAAGCCCAACAACATCACCGGAAAAAACGTGGCGGCAGCCAAAGAAAAAGCGCGCCCCAAAATATCGACAGGTCGATTGGTAGCCACCCAAGCAGCAATCAACGCAACCAGCATCAACAATATTTTGCTCAGCATGACACGTCGAAGTGGGGTCACGCTTGCGCTGAAAGCTTCAAAATACAAATCATGCGCCAATGCATTGGAGATGGTGAGCAACAAACCATCGGCTGTAGAGAGAGCAGCCGCGAGTGCGCCAGCAGCGATCAAACCTGTAAAGACTGGCGATATATGAAGAATCTCGGGCGCCGCCAACACCAAATAATCACTACCAAAACGGATATCACCACTTTGCACAATGCCATCCAAATTCCAATCGGTGATGGACAACACCGCTAATTTTTTCATCTTGAGTTGATCCGCCCACTCTGGCAAATGCAACATCGACGAACCAATTAATTCAGACAACACCGTATTTTTAAGCATGACGGCCAATGCACTGGCCGATAAATACACAATCACCACAAACATCAAAGCCCAAACAATCGATTTTTAGCCTCTGTCGGTGAAACAGCGGTGAATGAGCGAATCAACAAATGCGGCAATGCAGCCGTTCCTGTCATCAAACAAAACACCAAGGCCAACGTGTTCATCAAACCTTTGCCTGATGTTTCAGGTGAAAAAAAAGGCTTGAAAACCAACGGGTCTTGATAAATTATTCAGGATTTCTGAGCGCTCTTTTTTCCAAGATTCCACCAAGCGCTCACTCGTTGAATCTCGCCATGCAATGCTCATTTCAAGCCGATGCAAATCACGCAACGGGCCATTTCCTGCTTTTAATTTTTCAATTTTTTGACCAATTTCTTCTTTTTCTAATTGATGCGCCACATCGAACGATTGAATTTTTTGATCCAACACGGCGATTCGATTTTTAATTGCAAGTTGCGTTGTCACTTCACCTGGATTGGTCATCAAACGATCAACGCGTTCATTGACTTTTTGCATGGCTTGTTCCGCGGCCAAGGGTACAAAAGGATGAACTTGCGAGTGCCAAGAAACAGCCACCGCAATGCTCAACATGGCCAACACAATCACCACGCATTGAACAACTTGCGTCCATGTCACAGCTCGCATACCGCCCAAAAAAGAACACAATAAAACACCACCTAATGCAAGAAAAACACCCAACTCAAAAGTAAGACCCGATAACAAGGATGCAACCAAACCAATGCCATAAATTTGGGCCGCCAAATAAACGCTGGAACACAAAATCGCGCCCCATGCGGCAATCCACCGAACAACAGCACTGTCAAAACATATACCAAGCATTTCGGGTATGGTGATGGACTGTGTTTGATTGAGTTTTGTAGCGAACAACAAACCCAATAAACATAAACCACCTGTCCATCCTAAAATATAGGCCAAACCACCCGGTCTTTGTCCATCGCCCACATAACCATCGGCAAGAAGCAAACCTGTGAGGCCAATAAAAGAAGCTGCAGACATCCAATCTGCTGCTGTGGCCATGCCGTTGTAAGGCGCAATTACTTGTCGCGCGGCCACATAATATTGATCCGATTGTGATGTTCTGCAAACCATGCCAACGACCGCATAACCAATCAATGAAATGATCAAGAAAAAACTATTGATCAAACCTTTTGAAACACCCCATTGATCTGCGATCACCATTGCGATCGTTGAGCGATCGTTGATAGCACAACCGAAATCACACCAACCAGCACCCAACGACCATGCCCAATCATTGCGATTCATCATGATGGACTCCGATGGGTTAGCACCCCAATAGACAATGACGAGATAAATCAAAGGAACAATTTGGCTCATCCAAAAATGCTCGCGAGTTGCGGTTGGATTAAGCCAAACCCAATAAAGGGCTGCAGATGTAATGATGAGCAATCCCAGCAAACACAACACCGTTCGAATCGAAACAGATGAAGTGTTTGCTTGATGTTGCATGTATCAATCCATTGACTTAGCCAACGATTGCCAAGTTGAAACAACGCTGTCTGGATTAAGCGAAATAGACGAGATGCCGTTTTTTGTCAGCCAAATTGCAAAATCTGGATGATCACTCGGGCCCTGTCCACAAATGCCCACATATTTGCCAGCTGATAAACAAGCATCAATGGCTCGGATGAGCATAGCTTTGACAGCAGGGTCCCGCTCATCAAAATCGGCCGCAAGCAACTCAAGGCCTGAATCGCGGTCCAAGCCCAAAGTGAGTTGCGTCAAATCATTGGAGCCAATTGAAAAACCGTCAAAATATTTTAAGAAGTCTTCGGCCAAAATTGCGTTGCTGGGCACTTCACACATCATGATGATTTGCAGTTGGTTTTCACCACGCACGTGTCCATGTTCTGCGAGCAATTGAATCACGCGATCCGCTTGCGATAAAGTTCTAACAAACGGCACCATGATTTGAACATTGGTTAAACCCATGTCTTTTCTAACGCGAGTGAGTGCCTCGCACTCCATGGCAAAAGCTTCACTGAAGTCTTTGCTGAGATAACGCGCAGCACCTCGAAAGCCCAACATTGGATTTTCTTCTTCGGGTTCATAACGACTGCCACCAATTAATTTTCGATATTCGTTGGATTTGAAATCAGACAATCGAACAATTACAGTCTTGGGCCAGAAAGCCGCCGCAATCGTGGCAATACCCTCACTCACTTTATCGACATAAAAAGCGCGTGGCGATGAATGACCACGAGCCACTGACTCAACTGCTTTTTTAAGATCAACATCAATATTGGGGTAATCCAAAATCGCTTTGGGATGAACGCTGATGTTGTTGTTGATAATGAACTCCAATCGTGCCAAGCCCACACCTTCGTTGGGTAATTGTGCAAAGTCAAATGCCAATTGGGGGTTACCAATATTCATCATGATTTTTGTTTTGATGCTGGGCATCGCACCACGCTGAACTTCGATCACTTCGGTTTCTAATAAACCATCGTAAATAAATCCTGTATCACCTTGCGCACAACTCACCGTGACCAAGGTTCGAGTGGTAAGTTTGTCAGTGGCATTGCCACAACCCACCACGGCAGGAATGCCCAGCTCACGCGCAATAATGGCCGCATGACAGGTTCGCCCACCCCGATTGGTGACGATGGCACTGGCGCGCTTCATCACGGGCTCCCAATTGGGATCGGTCATGTCTGTGACCAACACGTCGCCCGCTTGCACTTGATCCATTTCACTGATGCTGTGCACCAATCGCACGGGGCCAGTTCCAATTTTTTGACCAATGGCTCTGCCTTCGGCCAACACAGCGCTGGAAGACTTGAGTTTGTAACGCAAGTCAGCTTTGCCCTTTTGCTGACTTTTGACTGTCTCGGGTCTGGCTTGCAAAATATAAAGTTGCCCATCGATACCGTCTTTGCCCCACTCAATATCCATGGGGCGAGCGTAATGTTTTTCAATCACCAAAGCGTAAGAGGCCAATTGCTCAACCTCTTGATCAGTTAATGAATATCGATTGCGCATTTCAACGGGCACATCTTCTGTCTTCACCAATTTGCCGGATGATTTTTTTTCATCAGGACTTGCAAATGTCATCTGAATTAATTTCGAACCGAGGTTTCGTCTAATCAACGATCGATTCCCTGCGCGAAGCATGGGTTTGTGCACATAAAACTCATCTGGATTAACGGCACCTTGCACAACCGTTTCACCCAATCCATAACTTGAAGTAATGAATACAACATCTTCGAAGCCCGACTCGGGATCAATGGTAAACATCACACCCGCAGAACCCAAATCAGATCGAACCATTCGCTGAACACCCGCAGAAAGAGCAACACCATCGTGCGCAAAGCCTTTGTGAACGCGATAACTGATGGCGCGATCGTTGTAAAGCGAAGCAAATACTTCTCGCATCTTGTGCAAAACATCATCAATGCCCGTGACATTTAAAAATGTCTCTTGCTGCCCTGCAAATGAAGCGTCGGGCAGGTCTTCAGCTGTTGCAGAAGATCGCACAGCAAATGAAGCGTCGGCGCGTCCTTCGCTCAATGTTTCAAAAGAGGCGCGAATGGCCTTTTCAAGTTCGATTGGAAAAGGTTGGTTCAAAACCCACTGGCGAATTTCAGCACCTGCATGTACCAAGTCGTGAAGATCTTCTGTATCAAGTGCAGCGAGTTTTTTTTGAATTCGATCGTTTAAATTTTCGTGTTTTAAAAATTCACGAAACACATGGGCTGTTGTTGCAAAACCTGTAGGGACACGAACACCTTGAGGCAATTGTGAAATCATCTCGCCAAGGCTTGCGTTTTTACCACCCACAGCCTCGACATCGGTCATTCTCAAGTTTTCAAACGGTACGACCAAGGCGGTCGAGCTAAATAGTGCAGACATTGGGAACCTCCAGAAGTTAAAACCGTAACAGCTTCATCCAGTATCGATGCGGAAGAGGCGAGCATGCCTAAAACACGTCCTGTGGGGTGTTTTTGTTGCTTGAACAGGGAATGAAGCATACAGAAATTTGGATAATGGCTGTTATTGTAGTTTGCTTCAACCCCTATTGATCCAGGATTGTCATGACCAACCGAACCGTTTTTTTTGTTTCAGATGGAACTGGTATCACAGCCGAAACCTTTGGCAACGCCATCTTGGCTCAATTTGAAATACAACCGCGTCACGTTCGTTTGCCATTTATAGACACCGTCGATAAAGCCCAGCAGGTGGTGCGGCAAATCAACCACACCGCAAAAATTGAGGGTAAAAGACCGATTGTTTTTACTACTTTAGCAAACGCTGAAGTTTTAAATACCATTGAAAGTAATACGCAATGTATGTTGATGGACATGTTTGGAACCTTCGTAAATCCTCTCGAAAAAGAACTTGGAATTACCTCCAATCACCGCATTGGACGATTTTCGGATGTGAGTAAAAGTCAGGCCTATCACGATCGAATTGAGGCCATCAATTACAGCTTGGCGCATGACGACGGGCAACTCAATGTGGATCTGAACCTTGCTGACGTTATTTTGGTGGGGGTGAGTCGCAGTGGAAAAACCCCAACCAGCCTGTATTTGGCGCTTCAGCACGGGCTTAAAGCAGCCAATTACCCGCTGATTCCAGAAGATTTCGAAAGACAACAACTCCCACAATCCTTGCAGCCGCACATTAAACGAATTTTTGGCTTAAGCATTCAACCCGAACGATTGAGTGAAATTAGAAACGAGCGACGCCCCAACTCCCGCTACGCGAGTTTGGAAAACTGTCGCATGGAAGTGCGTGAAGCAGAAGTCATGATGCGCAGGTCGGACATCCGATGGCTGTCAACCACCACAAAAAGTATTGAAGAAATCGCAACCACGATTCTTCAAGAAATCAGACCCGAACGATTGATTTATTGATTAACCCAGTGCGACAATACCCGATTTGGCAATTTGCGTATCTTCAGTCGATTTCACACCACTGATGCCAACAGCGCCCAGCAATTGACCATCTTTCAAAATAGGAACTCCCCCTTCTAGCAGTCCCTCAATAAAAGGCGCGCTTAAAAATGAATAACGCCCTGCATTGATCATGTCTTCATAAATTTTGCTTTCTCGTTTGCCCAAGACCGCAGTTTTAGCCTCGGCAGGCGCCATGTGAGAAGACATGGGCTCCGCGCCAGCGAGTCTTTGAAGCCACAACAAATGACCTCCGTCATCGAAAATGGCAATGCATACGGCCCAATTGTTTTTCAAGTCTTATGCTTATGCGGCCTGAGCAATTTTTTTGACGTCGGACAATTCTAAAAATGATTTCGTTTTCATGAAAAAAGTCTCTTCAATGATTAAAAAAACCTGAGAATAACCGCTATTAGCCCGATTCACCCTCGGAATGACCCCTCAATTTGTTTGCTTATTGACTTTGCAAAGCTTTAAGGTTCTAAAATACGTAATCTGCATGTGCAGGTTTATTGGAGGATGACATGAATGATCAAGTTCAAAATTTTGACTATTCCTACGCACCACTCGATGCTGAACAACGAAATCGAGTTCTCAGAAATACCTATTGGCTCCTCGCTTTGAGCATGTTACCCACCGTTTTGGGTGCTTGGCTTGGCGTATCCACAGGACTGAGCCACGCCATGTCGGGCGGAATGGGTTTGGTGATTTTTTTGGTTGGAACATTTGGCTTTATCTACGCCATCGAAAAAACCAAAAACTCTGGCGCTGGTATGCCCATCCTTTTAGGCTTCACCTTCTTCATGGGCATCATGCTGTCCAGAATGATTGCGATGGTGCTTGGTTTCAAAAACGGCACAGAGTTGGTGATGACTGCCTTTGGCGGCACAGCAGGTGTATTTTTCTTAATGGCCAGTTTATCTACCGTGATCAAACGTGATTTGTCCGGCATGGGCAAATGGCTATTTGTGGGAGTCATCGTATTGATGGTGGGTAGCATCATCAATATTTTTGTGGGCTCAACCGTTGGCATGATGGTCATCTCCATGATGGGCATTGCCATCTTCAGCGTCTACATGTTGTATGACATCCGACAAATCATCGACGGTGGTGAAACCAATTACATCAGCGCAACGCTCACGCTTTACATGGACATCGTTAATGTCTTTCAAAGCCTCTTGATTTTACTTGGCATCATGGGCGGCGAAAAAGACTAATCTCTTTTTTCAAATACGGCAATGCTCTCAACGTGGGCGGTGTGAGGAAACATATTCACAATACCCGCTTGAGAGCATATATAACCTGCTTGACTCACTAATAGCTCTGCGTCCCTCGCCAAAGTTGCCGGATTACAACTGACATACACCATACGCGATGGCAGCTTCCAATCACTACTTGAATGATTATTTTGTATCGACTCAACCAATGCTTTGATTAATTCAAATGCACCTTCTCTGGGTGGGTCAATGAGCCATTTATTGGCAAAGCCAAATTCCTGCAGTTGATTCAAATTTATTTCAAATAAATTCTTGCTTTTAAATTTCACTTCACACAAAGAGTGCAATCCAAGTGTTTGACGTCTGGTTTGATTGAAGCTGAGATTTTCATTCGATCGTTGTACCAACTGAGCGCTCCCCTCCACACCGACAACAGATTTTGCCTGCGTTGCCAGTGGCAATGTAAAGTTGCCTAATCCACAAAACCAGTCGATAACTCTGTCTTGCTTTTGAACCGCTAAAAGTTGCAAAGCCTGCGCAACCAACACACGATTAATCCATGGATTGACTTGCGTAAAGTCGGTTGGCATGAATGGCATTTGTATATCAAATTCGGGTAACGCATATGAAAGCGAATGAGATACAGAAGAATCCATCAAATGAATCGAATCAAGACCCTGCGGTTGCAACCACCACTGAACACCGTATTGATGAGCGAATTCTTGTAAGTTGTTTTGATCGCGTTCGGTTAAGGGTTCGAGGTGACGCAAGACCAAGGCCGTCACATCATCTCCACAAGCCAATTCAATTTGAGGACAAGCATCTCGCGTATCGAGTTTACCAATCATTTCACGCAAAGGTATCAGCATTGCACTCACATGCGCGGGCAACACAGGACAAGATTCCATATCTGCTACATAGCCGCTTTTTCTTTCATGAAAACCCACCAAAACTTTTTGTTTTTTAATGACGAAGCGAACCGACAGTCGCGCCCTGTATCGATAGCCCCAGTCGGGGCCATGGATCGGTCGTAAAATAATGTCGGGTTTGATTTTGCCGATATGCCATAAATTATCTTCAAGAACACGTTGTTTAACAGCAATTTGCGATGGGCTATTGAGATGCTGCATTTTGCAACCACCGCACGCGCCTGCGTGATAACCCGCATGCTCGCATTGTGGAACAACCCGTTGAGAAGACGCCAAATGAATTTGAGTGAGAGAACCTTTTTCCCAATTGTTTTTTTTGCGATTGATATTGACACTGACTCTCTCAAAAGGCAGCGCCCCATCCACAAAAATAACCTTTCCATCTTCGCGATGCGCGATACCTTGCGCATCCAAATCGAGGGACTCAATCAGCAATGATTGTTCTGGCCAAACTTTATTTTTTTCCTGCATGGTGAGCCATCAATATCGATGTCAACGCACAGCTAAAAATTTGAGTGGATCGACGGGTTTACCTGTCCGTCTGATTTCAAAATGGAGTTTGACTTGATCGGCATCGCTATTGCCCATCTCGGCAATTTTTTGTCCACGCTTAACGCTTTGATCTTCGCGCACCAAAATAGTTTGATTGTGTGCGTATGCAGTTAAAAAAGTATTGTTGTGTTTAAGAATAATAAGATTGCCGTATCCCCTCAGATCCGATCCTGCATACACCACGCGACCATCGGCAGACGCCAAAACTGGATCTCCCGCTTTTCCTGAGATATCAATGCCTTTGTTTTTAGCCTCATCAAAACCAGTTAAGACGCCGCCTTGTGCGGGCCAAATAAAGGTAATCGCGTCCTTTGTTGGTTCGGTAGGCGGTTGTGCGACAGCATTTGAGGGCTTTTGCGGTTCGACCGCAGTAGCAGGGTTAATGGGTTGATTGAGCGTTGTTGTTGTGGGCGATGTCACTGGACGAACGACGACACCTTCGGGTGTCACCGTCGTACCTGGTGGCACCACTCGCAAGACTTGACCCACTTCTAAATTATTTGGATTTTCTATATTGTTCCATCGCACCAAATCACGCCAGTTTTGCCCTTGATCGAGGCCAATGCGAATCAAAGTGTCGTTGGGCTTGACGGTATAAAAACCAGGTTTGCCTACATTCTCAGAGGTAACAGGCACAACGGACGCTTTGGTAGTTGAAGCGGACTGCGCACGAGGCTTGCTAATGGTTCGATCTTCTACAGGTGCGGGCACACCATGACTGGCAACAACGCAGCCAACTAAAGCAATGCTTGCAAAAATAGTGCTTAATAAAACCGACATCAGTCGTTGCATTGACATTTTCCTAGTGATTACTCAAGCCCTGATTTTAAGGGCACAAAGTGAACAGCCTCTAATTGTTGTTGTTCAATACCATGGGGCGTTTTATCAATGACCAACAATGACTGGCTCCCATTGGGGTTCACCATTGGAGCCACAATTCGACCCCCAACGGCTAATTGATCCACCCAAGCTTGCGGTAACGACTCGCCCCCTGCTGCTGCGATGATCCCCGAATAAGGCCTGCAGTCACTGTAGCCTAGCATGCCATCACCCAAAATTAATTGCAAATTGGCGATTCGCATCGGTCTTAAATTTTCACGAGCTTTTTCGTGCAATCCTTTGAGTCGCTCGATGCTGTAAACCTCTTTTGAAACACAACTAAGCAATGCCGCTTGATACCCGCAACCCGTTCCAATTTCTAAAACGCGACCTAGCTTTCCAGTAATCATCAAATTATGACCTTGTCGAAGCAATGAAATCATTCTTGCAACCACATTGGGCTTAGAAATCGTTTGTCCCAAACCAATGGGTAAACTGGTGTCTTCATACGCTTGATTGACTAGTGCACTATCAACAAAACGATGTCTTTCGATTTTCCCCATGGCATCTAAAACCATGGCGTCATCGATGCCTTGAGTTTCTAACTTGGCAACCATGCGGGCGCGCACTGCCGATGAGTCCAAGCCAATACCAGTGGGACTCTCGATGGGTACAGAAGGCTTAGCAATTAAATCTTTGGGTAATTGTCGATAAGGATCAGGATACGTTTTAACGGGTTTAGGAGGCGAAAACTGCTGCAACTTGAGTGGGAAGCCTGGGCGTTTTTTCATTTTGCTTATTGCCACTCAGAAATACTTTGATTCCAACTTTGCAGTTGTGAATGCTCTGTTAAATCAACTTGCAAAGGAGTAACTGAAATATGACCTTGAGCGGTTGCAAAAAAATCTGTGTCGTGTGCGTCATCTTTGGCGGGACCTGCGCCACCAATCCAATACATGGTTTGTCCACGTGGGGTTTGTTGTGTCACGACTTTTTCTGCGGCGTGTCTTCTACCCAATCGACAAATTTTGATCTCGCCCATTTGATGAGTGGGCACATTGGGCATATTGACATTGAGCAGCCAAGGTTTGGGATCTTTTGCAACGCGTTTGAGCAACTCAGACACCATCTGTTGAGCCTTGAGCACAGCAGAGTCTAAATGTTTCCAACCTTTTTCGACTTGCGAAAAAGCAATGGCAGGCACGCCAAATAAATACCCCTCCATGGCGGCCCCTACTGTTCCTGAATAAATCGTGTCGTCTCCCATATTGGCCCCATTGTTAAAACCGGAAACAACCAAGTCAGGGCGATAGCCCAACAAACCTGTGAGGGCAATGTGAACGCAATCGGCTGGCGTGCCATTGACATAGCGAAAGCCATTGGATGCGCGATGAACATAAAGGGGCGAATAAAGAGACAGCGAATTGGATTTGGCACTGTTGTTTTGTTCGGGAGCAACAACTTCTACATCGGCCAAGTCTTTGAGGGCGTCATACAACTGAACAATGCCAAGGGCTTGATAACCATCGTCGTTGGAGAGAAGAATTTTCATGTGTTTTGACTCAACGCTGATTGTAGGGGGCACACCGAGTTAATTTATTTACTTTATGATGTCAACATTCAAAAAGGAGACTGTTGTGCATGCTTGGCTATGTGAAAACCCCGTTGGTATAGATGCCGTGAAATGGAAAGAAATACCTACTCCTCAACCCGGAAATGGGCAAGTCTTGGTCCAGATTGAAGCGGCCAGCCTTAATTTTCCTGATCTGTTAATCGTTCAAAACAAATACCAGTTCAAACCCGAACTTCCCTTTGTGCCGGGGTCTGAATACGCAGGCAAGATTGTTTCTGTGGGGGCCGATGTCACCCATCTCAAAGTGGGGCAAAGAATTGCCTGCCTCAATGGAACAGGTGGCTTTGCCACTCACACATTAGCGCCAGCCAAATCTTGCATTTCATTGCCCGAAGACTTCCCCGCTGTGGACGCGGCAGCATTCATCATGATTTACGGCACTTCCCATCATGCTCTGGTCGATCGTGGCCAACTCCAAAAAGGCGAAACCGTATTGATATTGGGCGCGGCGGGCGGTGTCGGTTCATCGGCCATTCAAATCGCAAAAAACATGGGCGCAAAAGTCATTGCTGCGAGTTCCTCGGATGAAAAATGCCAATTGTGCAAACAGTTGGGCGCCGATGAAACCATCAATTACACGAAAGAAAATTTGCGTGAACGATTGAAAGCCATCACTAACGGCAAAGGACCTGATGTGATTTATGACCCCGTTGGCGGTGATCTGGCAGAACCCGCGTTTCGATCTATTGCATGGCGCGGACGCTATTTGGTGGTTGGATTTGCAGGCGGCACCATTCCTTCATTGCCTTTAAATTTAGCTTTGCTCAAAGGCGCATCTTTGGTGGGCGTTTTTTGGGGCGACTTTTCCAGACGCGAAGCAGATGCAAATGCGGCCATGATGGGAAAATTGGTGGGTTGGTATACGAATGGAAAAATAAAACCATCTATTGACTACACCATGCCTATGTCGGAATTAAAACAAGCCTATGCCCGTATGGGATCACGACAAGTAATGGGTAAATTGGTTATGGTGAATTGAAAATTTGGGGTGGCTGATGGGGCTCGAACCCACTACAACAGGAATCACAATCCTAAATAACGACCATTCATCATCATTCAACTTTGTTTAATTTCGTAGATTCAAGTATGAAGTGCAACACGTCTTAGCGATTCATGAAACACCTGATTTGGTGTCTTGAATCCTAATCTCTTTCTTGGTCGGTTGTTTAGCCGGCTCTCGATCATTTTAAGCTCCTCGTTTGTTACTGTTGAT
>SHXN01000020.1 GCA_009693305.1 Limnohabitans sp. | reverse complement strand
GGTAGGCCACGTACCAGCGTACGCAGGTCAGCATGACTTCCAGCGGATAGTGAAGCCGTTGGAGGACCTTGTTCAGGGCGCTATGGATCAAACTTTTACGGAAATCAAGCATAAACGGGATTGTCGTCTATGCTTACTGCGACAGAACCCAAAGTTGCCCATGCCAATCGTGTAACCATCGGGCTTGGCGCGCGCAATGATTTCGGTGCCGATGTTGCCACCCGCACCCGCTTTGTTATCTACGATGATGGGTTGACCCAAAATGGCACTCATCGCTTTGGCCACTTGTCGTGAACGACTGTGTGCGTTACCGCCCGCCGCATAAGGACAAATCCAATTGATGGGTTTGCTCGGATATTTGTCTTGAGCATGCAAGAACGAAGGCAACAAAGCGATACCGCCGGTTGCTTGAAGGAGTGATCTGCGTTTCATGCTTTCCCTTTGAAAAAAATTACATCAACAAATGTTCGCCTGCGTTATCACCGCCCAAAATCACGTAATTCACTTTTCGGATATCCATCAACTTGGTACCGCCCGCATAAGAGATGGAACTTTGTACATCTTCTTGCATTTCATGCAATGTATCGGCCAATTGTCCTTTGATGGGTTCCAAAATTCGTTTGCCTTCCACATGCTTGTATTCACCCTTGTTAAAGTCTGACGCAGAGCCATAGTATTCTTTATATAGCTTGCCATCAACTTCTACTGTCTGGCCAGGGCTTTCTTCGTGGCCAGCGAGCATCGATCCAATCATCACCATGGTTGCGCCAAAACGCACGCTCTTTGCAATATCGCCGTGTTCGCGAATACCGCCGTCAGCAATGATGGGCTTGGTTGCAACGCGTGCGCACCACTTGAGCGCTGACAGTTGCCAACCGCCTGTGCCAAATCCAGTCTTGAGTTTGGTGATGCACACTTTGCCAGGGCCAATGCCCACTTTGGTGGCGTCAGCGCCCCAATTTTCTAAATCGATGATGGCCTCGGGTGTGCCCACGTTGCCCGCAATCACAAACGATTCAGGCATTTTTTCTTTGAGGTAGCGAATCATTTTTTGAACGCTATCGGCGTGACCATGCGCAATATCAATGGTGACGAATTCTGGAATTAATTTTTTGGCAACCAATTGATCCACAATTTTGTAGTCGGGTTCTTTAACACCTAAAGAGATGGATGCATAAGCACCTTTGGATTTCATGTGCCGCACAAATTGAACATTGTCAAAATCAAAACGATGCATCACATAAAAATAACCGTTTTTTGCAAGCCACTTGCAAATTGATTCGCTCACCACGGTTTTCATATTGGCGGGAACAACGGGGAGTTTGAATGAGTGTCCGCCTAAAGTAACACTGGCGTCGCATTCGGATCTGCTTTCAACGCGACATTTGCGAGGCAGCAACAAGATATTGTCGTAATCAAAAATTTCCATGAACCAAACTCCAAATTAAAAAACATGAGGATGAGCGCTTGGGCTTGGCCGGTTGATTGCAAGATTGATCCCAAAAATAGGGCCTACAAAAAACCGGGCGCAAAAAACTTTGGCCCGGTGATTGAGTTTATCAGAGCTTGGGGTCTTATTTTTTAGTTATTTTGACCCCTTGGGCCTGCCTACAATCAGACCATGCAATCCACAGAATTAGATTTCCCCGGTATTTGGGGCTCAGCGGGCGGCTCTGCGCCTTTGTTATTACAAGGACTCAACGACGAGCAGCGCGCCGCCGTGGTGCTGCCCAAAGAGCACGCGCTCATTTTGGCGGGTGCCGGATCGGGTAAGACGCGGGTTTTAACCACACGCATTGCTTGGCTCATGCAATCGGGACAAGCTTCGCCTGGGGGATTGATGGCGGTGACTTTTACCAACAAGGCGGCCAAAGAAATGATGACGCGCTTGTCAGCCATGTTGCCTGTCAATGTGCGCGGTATGTGGATTGGCACGTTTCATGGTTTGTGCAATCGATTTTTGCGCGCGCATTGGAAATTGGCAGGGTTGCCGCAATCGTTTCAAATTTTGGATACGCAAGACCAGTTGTCGGCCATCAAGCGTTTATACAAACAATTCAATGTGGACGATGAGCGTTATCCGCCCAAACAAACACAGTGGTTTATTGCAGGTAGTAAAGAAGACGGAAAGCGTCCTGCCGATGTGACCACGCATGACGCCGACGACCGAAAAAAAGTGGAGTTGTATAAACTCTATGAAGAGCAGTGTCAAAAAGAGGGCGTGGTTGATTTTGGTGAATTGATGTTGCGCTCTTATGAGTTGTTGCGCGATAACAAAATGTTGCGACAACACTATCAACATCGCTTTGCCCATTTGTTGATCGATGAATTTCAAGATACCAATCGAATGCAATACGCATGGCTCAAGCAGTTGTGCGGGTCTCAAAGTGCGATGTTTGCTGTGGGCGACGACGATCAAAGTATTTATGCATTTCGTGGTGCGCGAGTGGGCAATATGGCTGATTTTGTGCGCGAATACGGAGTGAAGCATCAAATTAAATTGGAACAAAACTACCGAAGCCAAAGTCATATTTTGGATACGGCCAACGAATTGATTCAGCACAATAAAACACGATTGGGCAAAAATTTGCGCACCGATCAGGGTGCGGGTGAATTGGTGCGTGTGGTTAAGTCGCCAGGTGATTTTGCCGAAGCGACTTGGTTGGTTGAAGAGATCAAACATTTGTTGCGCGAAGGGCGCGACGGTGAGGGCTTGCAGGGCGTGTCTGCGCGCAGTGAAATTGCAATTTTGTATCGTAGCAATGCACAAAGTCGTGTGATTGAAACATCGCTTTTCAATGCGGCGATTCCTTATCGGGTTTATGGTGGATTGCGATTTTTCGAGCGCGCAGAAATCAAACATGCCTTGGCTTATTTGCGTTTGTTAGAAAACCCGCGCGACGACACAAGTTTTTTGCGCGTGGTTAATTTTCCACCTCGTGGCATTGGTGCGCGAAGCATTGAGCAATTGCAAGATGCGTCACGTGCGAGTGGTGAGTCTTTGCACGATGCGGTGAGTCGTGTCAGTGGCAAGGCAGGCGTCAATTTGTGTGCATTTGTTGCTAAGTTGGATGTGTTGCGTGAACAAACGCAAGGTAAAACATTACGAGAGATCATTGATTTGGTTTTGGATCACAGTGGCTTGGTCGAGCATTACAAAACAGAGCGAGAGAGCGCGGATCGAATTGAAAACTTGAGTGAATTGGTTAATGCTGCTGAGAGTTTTGTGACGCAAGAAGGCTTTGGGCGTGATGCAGTAGCCATGGCTTTGCAAGAAGAATCGCCTGCAAATGCGGATATTGCTTCCACCGTATTGGTGAACGAAGACACAGGCGAGACGATGTCGCCCTTAGTTGCTTTTTTAACGCATGCAGCCCTTGAGGCTGGCGACAACCAAGCGCAAGCGGGTCAAGACGCTGTTCAATTGATGACGGTGCATGCGGCCAAAGGACTTGAGTTTGACGCGGTGTTCATCACAGGGCTAGAAGAAGGTTTGTTTCCGCACGAAAACGCGATGAATGATTTTGATGGCTTAGAAGAAGAGCGTCGATTGATGTATGTGGCCATCACGCGTGCGCGTCGTCTTTTGTATATCAGTCATGCGCAAACACGCATGTTGCATGGGCAAACTCGTTACAACATCAAAAGCAGATTTTTGGATGAGATGCCAGAGCACACGCTCAAGTGGATTAGCAAAGCAGTGGCTAACGCGCCAATGCATCAGTGGAATTCCAACTCCCATGCATTTACGGATACATCGTTTGCAAAGTCATTGCCTGCGGTGGGGCAATCGAACAACAGTGACCCCAATGCGTGGGTGCGATCAGGCGTACAAGTTTTTCACACCAAGTTTGGCGAGGGCACGGTGTTGTCGGTTGAAGGCGTTGCCGATGATGCGAGAGCGCAAGTGAACTTTCCGCGCCATGGTGTGAAATGGTTGGCCTTATCCGTTGCCAAACTCACCCAAATTTAATTGGGGTCAGACCCCAATTCCGATTCTTTTTCGAAGCAGTCGGCGAAGCTGAAGTAGCTGGAGGTGAAGAACATGGCCGCGAAGAGGAGCATGAGCGGCAACATCAGTGCGGTGCCAAATTCTGGCGCGTCTAGCAGGCCGCTGATGATGACAAATCCCAATCCAAAGCTGGTGGTTACAAAAAACCAAGTGAACATGAAGACAATAAACGCGCGCCAATTGCTCAAGCACGCAATGAGGCTGTAGAACATGCTTTTGAGAGCGGGCACGCCATGCCAATGCACCAATGCAGGCGCATGCCAAAAGACAGCAGACAAAGGAATGTACAAAGCGGTAGAGAGCCACAGTGCGCTTTGAAATTCGGAATTGGAAATGGTTTCAATATCAAACTTGCCACCGAATAAATAAAGTTTTGCAAACTGGCCGCCATCGAGCAAAGAAGATAGGGCGAGCACAGTAACAAATCCAATGGTGTAGAGAACACCTAATATCAACATGTCGCGTTTGCGATCGTTGCCAGCGCTCAATGCGCTTGCCAACACAGAAGGCATCGGAAATTTGCCGTTGCTCGCTTCGCGTGAGGCCACCATCAAACCCAATGTTGCACCGGGTATCAAAATTAAACCGATTACGCTACCAATGACGGGCAGTAATGAACTGAGCGACATGACGGCCATGAAAATAAAAAACAAGCCGCTCATGGCAATGGGTTGACGCCAAAAAGTTTTGATACCTTGGCGAACCCAAAGCACACCATTTTTGGCGGGGACGATGCGTAATTTCATAGATGCTTAAATATGAATGGGGTGAAGAACGCGCTGTGAAACGATACGCTCAAAATGCGTGGGGTCGTGCGCTTTTAGCATGCTAGCTTCGCGCGGCAAATAATAATCCCACAAGCGCGATATCCAAAAACGAAGTGCGGCGGCTCGCAGCATCGCATTGATCAATTGACGTTCACTGACCTGCAAGGGGCGTACCGATTGATACGCGTCAATGAGTGTATGGAGTCGATCATGATTCCAATCGCCTGTTTCTAATTCAATGCACCAATCATTGAGACACACACACAAGTCATACAAAAAAGAATCAACGCCCGCAAAATAAAAATCAAACAAACCCGTGAGCGTGTCACCTTCAAACATCACGTTGTCACGAAACAAATCGCCATGAATAGGGCCGCGTGGCAATGCGGCGTAAGCCGATGATGCGGCGATATGAATTTGATAGGCCAATTCGCTTTGCAAAAGTTGTTGCAAAGGTTCGCAGATGAACGGGAATACCAAGGGCGTTGTTTCTTGCCACCACGGCAGACTGCGCAAATTGGGTTGATGACGATCAAAGTCACAACCCGCAATATGCATGCGCGCCAACATGGCGCCAACAGCTTGGCAATGCACAACGGTGGGATTGAGTTGATTGGTGCCTAATAGACGATTGACGATTGCAGCAGGTTTATCGGCAACGCTTAATAAAATTTCACCTTGATGATTGGCCTGTGGGTCTGGCACGGGGATGCCACGCAAGGCCAAGTGTTTCATCAAATACAAATAAAAAGGCAGTTGTTCTCGTCTCAGTCTTTCAAACAGCGTGAGCACGTACTCACTCTGATCGCTTGTTAAAAAATAATTGGTGTTTTCTATGCCGCCTTGAATGCCTTGCAAGGTGACCAATTGCCCCAGCGGCATATTAACCAGCAATTCTTGCGCTTGTTGTTCGGAAACGGGGGTGAAGACGGCCATGGAGAATGAACGATAAAGAATTAAAAAGGGCTGATGGGGTTTGCAGACTTCGATTGTAGGGGCTAAAACTAAAGGCACAATGGCGGTATGAGCAATAAACCCACCCTATTGCTGGTTGACGGATCCAGCTATCTATACCGTGCCTTTCATGCCTTGCCCGATTTGCGTGCCGTTCCAGGCGACGCGAGCAGCCCCCCAACAGGGGCGATTCGAGGCATGGTCAATATGATGCAAAGCCTGCGCAAGGATGTGAAGGCCGAATATGCCGTATGCGTGTTTGACGCCAAAGGCCCCACATTCAGAGACGATTTGTATCCTGCCTATAAGGCCAATCGCTCGCCCATGCCCGACGATTTGCGCTTACAAATCGAGCCGATTCATGAATTGGTGAAATTGATGGGCTGGCGCGTGCTTGATGTACCTGGTGTAGAGGCCGATGACGTGATCGGTACTTTGGCGCAATTGGCGGTGCAACAAAATATGCAAGTGATGGTCTCCAGTGGTGACAAAGATTTGAGTCAACTCGTCAATGAGCACATCACCATCATCGACACCATGAATGGCAAACGTCGCGATGTTAAAGGGGTGACCGAAGAGTTTGGTGTGCCACCGAGTTTGATGATTGATTTTCAAACACTGGTGGGTGACACCGTTGATAACGTGCCAGGCGTAGAAAAAGTAGGACCTAAAACAGCGGCCAAGTGGCTCAATGAATACGGATCGCTCGATGCATTGATGCAAAAGGCCGATGAGATCAAAGGCGTCGCAGGAGAAAATTTGCGCAAGGCCAAAGATTGGTTGCCGCAAGGCAAGGCACTGGTCACGATTAAAAAAGATTGCGAATTAAGCAACTATGTTTCTTCATTGCCTGCGCTCGATGATGTGCGCATCAACGCGCCCAATAACACGGGATTGAAAGATTTTTATACGCGTTTTGGTTTTAAAGGATTGATTAAAACGCTCGACGATTTGGCAGGCCATGCAACGTCAACAGAAACCACATCTTTTGAATCCAACTCTCGCGATTTGTTTGACAGCGTGCCCGATTTCGCCATTGATCAATCCTATGAAACGATTTTGACGCAAGCGCAATGGCAGGTGTGGTTTGAAAAAATCGAATCAGCGCCGTTAGTTGCCATTGATACCGAGACCACATCGATTCACGATATGCAAGCCTATATTGTAGGCATTAGTTTTTGTTTGAATGCAGGTGAGGCGGCTTATCTGCCCTTGGCTCACACGTCGCACGACGCGCATCAACAATTATCCAGAGATGAGACGTTGGCGCAACTCAAGCCTTGGTTAGAAGACGCATCGCATCTCAAATTGGGTCAGCACGTCAAATACGATCGACATGTGTTTGCCAATCATGGCATTGAGGTGAAAGGCTATGCGCACGACACCATGCTGCAAAGTTATGTTTTAGAAGTTCACAAACAACACAGCTTAGAGAGTTTGGCCCAAAGGCATATCAATCGCAAAGGTTTGTCGTTCGAAGAGTTATGCGGCAAAGGTGCGCATCAAATCACGTTTGATCAAGTCGACATCGATCGCGCGTCGCAATACGCTTGCGAAGACGCTGATTTCACTTGGTGTGTTCATCAACGATTGTGGCCCTTGTTGCAAGTCGATGAAAAACTTCGATTCATTTATGAATTAGAAATTGCGAGCAGTGAGGCCTTGTATCGTATTGAGCGCAACGGTGTGTTAATCGATGCCGCGCAGTTGGCCGCGCAAAGTCACTCATTAGGTCAACGCATTTTGCAAATTGAAAAAGAGGCTTATGAAATTGCAGGCCAGCCTTTTAATTTACAATCGCCTAAACAATTGGGCGAAATATTTTTTGATCGATTGGGTTTGCCCGTGATTAAAAAAACCGCCAGTGGTGCGCGCAGTACCGACGAAGAAGTGTTAGAAAAATTAGCAGAAGACTATCCCTTGCCTGCAAAAATTTTAGAGCATCGCGGTTTGTCCAAACTCAAAAATACTTACACCGATAAGTTGGCAGGATTGGCTTTGCCCAGCACGGGTCGCGTTCATACCCACTATGCGCAAGCGGTGGCAGTGACGGGTCGCTTGTCGAGTAACGAGCCCAATTTACAAAACATTCCTATTCGCACTGCTGAAGGCAGAAAAGTGCGCGAAGCATTTGTCGCCGCGCCCGGTTGCGTGATTGCCAGCGCAGACTACAGTCAGATTGAGTTGCGAATCATGGCGCATATCAGCGAAGACGAAGCATTGCTGCGTGCGTTTCATCAAGGCTTGGACGTGCATCGCGCAACTGCTTCAGAAATTTTTGGAATCGCCACCGATCAGGTGAGCAACGAACAACGTCGCTATGCCAAGGTGATTAATTTTGGTTTGATTTATGGCATGAGCGCGTATGGTTTGGCAAAAGCGCTCACCATTGATAACGCGGCGGCCAAAAATTACATCGAAAGATATTTTCAGCGTTTCGCGGGTGTGAAGCGTTACATGGACAACACGCGGCAACAAGCCAAAGCGCAAGGTTATGTCGAAACAGTTTTTGGTCGACGTTTGTATTTGCCAGAAATCAATTCACCAAATGGCCCGCGTCGTGCTGGCGCTGAGCGAGCAGCCATTAACGCGCCTATGCAAGGCACGGCCGCCGACCTCATCAAGCTTAGTATGGTCAAAGTGCAACAGGTATTGGATGAAGAAAAGCGCGGTACACGCATGATCATACAAGTGCACGATGAATTGGTGTTTGAAGTGCCGCAAACTGAAGTTGATTGGCTCAAAACAGAAATTCCTCGCATCATGGCCAGCGTTGCCAAACTCAAAGTTGATTTATTGGCTGAAGTGGGCGTGGGTCACAATTGGGAAGAAGCGCATTGATTGTTTGAAGCGAAAATACGTTTTTTGAAATGGAGATTTAACATGCAAATGCAAAATTTAAATGACGCACAAGCGTTGTTGAATATCGATGTCAATCAAATGCAAGCACCGACTCGCCGATTGGCTTTAAAAACTGCAGTGGGTGTGGGTTATTGCGCCGCCGCATGGCCAGTGGTTGCGCAAACGTCGATCAAAACATCAAGCGAAGGTTTGATTCAAGGTGAAGTCACCATTGATGTCAATGGTTTTAAGATGCCAGCATTTCGATCAGCGCCAGCGGGTAAAACCAATGTGCCTGTGATTTTGGTTTTATCTGAAGTTTTTGGCGTGCACGAATACATTGCCGATGTCACACGCAGATTGGCACATCAAGGCTACATGGCTATCGCCCCCGAATTGTTTGTGCGACAAGGGGACCCACAGTCCTATGGCGAAATTGCCAAGATGTATGCAGAAGTCATTGAAAAAGTACCCGATTCACAAGTGATGAATGATTTGGATGCGTGTGTGGCGTGGGCCAAGTCGCAAGGCGCGCGTGCAGATCAATTGGGCATCACTGGTTTTTGTTGGGGTGGGCGACATGTGTTGCTTTATACCGCGCACAATCCATCAGTCAAAGCCGCCGTTGCTTGGTATGGGCGTATTCATGGCAAGGCCACGGCCCAATCACCGCATCATCCCGTCGATGTGGTTGGTAAAATGCAAGCGCCTATTTTGGGTTTGTATGGCGGTGCTGATACAGGTATTCCTGTTGATCATGTTGATCAATTGAAAAATGCATTGATGCAATCGACCACACGCGCCAAGCAATCGCAGTTTGTGATTTATCCCGATGCGCCTCATGCTTTTCATGCCGACTACCGACCCACTTATCGGCAACAAGCTGCACAAGACGGTTGGCAAAAAGCTTTGGCTTGGTTCAAACAATACGGCGTTGGATGAAATTTTTTAAAGTAACACCTTGACATTGCTTCATATCCTGATTGGTACATTTTTAGCTGGTGTGGGAAGTGTGTTAATCGCTGCGCTGTTGGCGCGCGCCTTGTTGTCTCGATTGACTCAACATTTGCTCAGTTTGGCGGCGGGCGCATTGCTGGCTACTGCCTTCGTGCATTTATTGCCCGAGGCATTTGAATCGGGTACTTCATCTCATCGATTATTTTTAACCTTGCTCATTGGCGTTGTGTTTTTCTTTTTGTTAGACAAAGCCGAATTGTGGCATCACGGTCATGAGCACAGTCATCACGATCATCATCACCATGGACATCACCATCATGGCGACGAAAAAATATCGGGCAGTTGGGCGGTTTTGTTGGGCGACAGCATTCACGCGTTTGGTGATGGTATTTTGGTGGCTGCCGCTTTTTTGGTAGATACCACCTTAGGTGTTGCGGCCTCTGTTGCTATTTTAGCTCATGAAGTGCCGCATCACATCGGTGATTTAATTGTGTTGCAACAATCGACTCATCAACCGCAAAAAGCGTTGATTAAGTTGTGTCTGGCTGGCGGCGTCACTGTGTTAGGCGGCCTGTGTGGATTTGCATTAATCGCTGGGCATCAATCCTTATTGCCCTATTTACTCACCATCGCCAGTAGCAGTTATATCTATGTTGCATTGGCTGATTTAATTCCTCAGTTACAAAAACGATTGGGCATTTTAGCAACCTTGGCGCAAATCATTTGGTTGTTTGCGGGTATTACGCTGGTAACCATTAGCACATCTATTTTCAATCAATAATTTTAAAAATCGTTATCTGACCCCAATATTTATTTTGTTACGCAGGGGAGGTTGGGGGTGTTGCACCATTCGCTCCAACTGCCCGCATAAAGTGCTGTGTGACCCAGGCCTGCGATTTCCATTGCGATGATGTTGGGCACCGCACTCACGCCACTGCCGCAATGGTGAACCACGTCTTGGGGGTTGCGACCTGCTAAGAGTGTTTCAAATTCTTTTCGTAATTCTTGTGGAGATTTGAAAAATCCGTTTTCGGTCATATTCAATCCAAAGGGACGATTGAGTGCGCCAGGAATATGACCTGCAATGGGATCTAAGGGTTCGACTTCGCTATTGAAACGCGGTGTGGCTCTCGCATCAATCAAATGTTGCGTGGGCTTGCCTAATTGTTGTGATATTTCTTGCGTTGTTTTTAGCGTGGCTAACTCTGCTTTGAGTTCAAATCGTTTGGCAACAGGTGCAGAGCTCTGGCCCGATGCACATGCGCCTTGCGCAGCCTCCCAAGCTTGAAAGCCGCCGTCTAATACCGCTACTGCTTCGTGACCGCACCATTTGAGCATCCACCACAAACGACCGCAGTAATTGGCATTTTGTCGGTCATACACCACCACTTGCGTGTTGTCATCGATGCCTTGTGCACCCAACCATTGTGCAAACACCTCGCGCGTGGGCAAAGGATGTCTGCCGCCATTGACTCTGGGCATGTCATCATGCGCAGATAAGGATTTGTTTAAATCACCGCGCGTTGCGTTTTGAATATGTATTTTTTCAAATTGTTGAAGTCCTGCATCAGGCTTCATCAAATCAGCACTGCAATCGAAGATACGCAAGGGGGATGTTTGCGTCGTCAATATTTTTAATTGTTCAACGGTAATGAGTGTGTGGTACATCAAAGTCCTGTTATTTAATAGCTGTCGCCATGCGCTTGCGATACCACTCATGGAAATGCTGCATACCGTCTTCCAAAGGGCTTTGATAGGGGCCCATTTCGTTGTCGCCTCTTAGAAGCAATGCTTTTCGTCCAGCGTCCATACGTTCGGCAATTTCGTCGTCTTCGATGCAGGTTTCCATATAGGCTGCGCGTTGCGTTTGTACAAATTCTCTTTCGAACGCAACAATTTCTTCGGGGTAATAAAACTCTACTTGATTGAGGGTTTTGTCCACGCTAATGGGATGCAGTGTGGATACGGTGAGTACATGCGGATACCACTCTACCATGATGTGCGGGTAATAAGTCAGCCAGATAGCGCCTTTTGTAGGTGGCACGCCATTTTGATACTTCATCAACTGTTGGTGCCATTTTTCGTAGACCGCACTGCCCGATTGTTTGAGTTGATTGGCCACACCAACGGTTTGCACTGAATACTCGGAATTAAATTGCCAACTGAGATCTTCGCATGTGACAAAGTTACCCAAGCCTGGGTGGAATGGACCTACGTGGTAGTCTTCTAAATAAACTTCAATGAATGATTTCCAGTTGTAGTTGCATTCATGCAATTCAACATGATCGAGTTGATAGCCATAAAAATCCAAATCTTTTTGGGTTGTCATCTGAGATAAATCTTTGGCAATATCGCGACCATTGTCTTCAAACAGCAATCCATTCCATTCACGAAGCGGATAATTTTTTAAATTAAGACAGGGGTCTTGCACAAAATGGGGTGCGCCCAATAATTGACCCGAAGTCGAGTAAGTCCATCGATGCAAAGGACAAACAATATTTCCGCCCGTGGTTGTTTGACCTTGAAATAAATTGCCTCGGCCTTTGAGCATGACGGCTTGTCGATGCCGACAAACATTGGAGATGAGCTCAACGCCTTTTGGGGTGCGCACCAAGGCACGACCGTGTTGCTCTTGTTGCAACGACATGTAGTCGCCCAGTTCGGGGACGGCCAGAGAGTGACCGACGAAAAGAGGCCCTTGACGAAACAATTGCTCTTTTTCGCGATCAAATAGAGATTCATCAAAGTAGCTTGAAACTGGAAGTTGGCTAGAAGCCTGCTGCAGTTGAAGACTTAAATCAGACATGGGCGACCTGACCTAAAGACTCCCCACAGGGAGAAAATGGAATGGTTTAAAAAAACTTGGGGCCGATCCAAGCAGGGGACGTACATTATACCCTTTCCTGCGGTTTCTATTTCAGACCACTACAATAGGCGTCTTTGATAACTTTAGATTCAATCTAGAATTCAACATGGCCAAAACTCCTCCAAATACCGATCAAAAAGAGCCTTCCAGTTATGAGTCGGCCCAGCAAGAGCTCGAGCAATTGGTCGCTCGCATGGAAACAGGGCAATTGCCGTTGGATGATTTGTTGCAGGCCTATCAACGTGGGGCTTTTCTGATTTCATTTTGTAAAACTAAATTAGACAGCATTGAACAACAAATCAAAATATTAGAGGATGGTCAGTTAAAAGATTGGAAGCCGACGACGTGAGCGCTGTTTTCGATTTTCCAAAATGGATGTCTGCCCATCTCAATCATATAGAGCAGCATCTCATTCAGTGGGTGCCTCTAAATGCACCTGCGCAATTGGGCGAATCCATGCGTTATGCGGCTCTCGATGGCGGCAAACGTCTGCGTCCTTTATTGGTGATGGCCACTTTCGAATCTATTCCATCCAAAGACTCATGGCGCGAACAAGCCGCCATGCGAGCCGCTTGCGCCGTTGAATTGATTCATGCGTATTCATTGGTACACGATGACATGCCCTGCATGGACAACGATGTGCTTCGTCGTGGCAAACCAACGGTGCATGTTCAATTTGGTGAGGCAGACGCTTTGTTAGCAGGTGACGCCTTGCAAGCTTTGGCGTTCGAATTGTTAACGCCAATTCAATCTTCTATACCAGATCAATTGCAAGCCCAACTGTGTCGAGTTTTATCCAGAGCAGCGGGTTATGCAGGCATGGCGGGTGGTCAAGCCATCGATTTGGCCAGCGTGGGGCAATCTCTCAATGCCGAACAATTGCAAGAGATGCACCGTCTCAAAACCGGCGCTTTGCTTTTATCGAGCGTACAAATGGGCGCTCTGTGTGCCGATATTGACGACGAGGCCGCGCATCATTTGCAAAACTTTGGACAAGCCGTAGGCCTTGTCTTTCAAATTGTTGACGATATATTGGATGTAACGACTGACTCGAGTGTTTTGGGGAAAACCGCAGGAAAAGACGCGCAAAACGATAAGCCCACCTATGTTTCTTTGTGGGGCTTAGCGGGCGCGCAACAACAGGCCAGGCAATTAAGAGAGCAAGCCCACGAATCGCTAGAAAAAAGTAAACTTTCGCATACGCTTGCACTCAATGCCTTGGCTGATATGGTGATTCAACGTATAAAATAATTTCAACATGCATGATTTATTAGATTCAATTCATTCGCCTCAAGATGTACGGCAATTAACACGCCCACAGTTGCGTGTATTGGCCGATGAATTGCGAGACTACTTGCTCAAATCCGTTTCGCAAACGGGTGGGCACTTGAGTTCTAACTTGGGTACGGTTGAATTAACTGTGGCCTTGCATCACGTTTTTAATACGCCACATGATCGCTTGGTATGGGACGTGGGGCATCAAACCTATCCGCACAAAATTTTAACGGGTCGCAAAGATCGCATGAACACCTTGCGTCAATTGGGTGGCATCAGCGGTTTTCCTCGTCGAGAAGAAAGTGAGTTTGATGCATTTGGCACGGCTCATTCATCCACCAGTATTTCAGCAGCATTCGGTATGGCATTGGCGGCCAAACAAAAGGGTGAAGATCGCCGTGCGGTTGCCATCATTGGAGATGGCGCAATGACGGCGGGTATGGCATTTGAAGCGCTCAACAATGCGGGTGTGAGTCATTGCAATTTTTTAGTCATTCTTAATGACAACGACATGTCGATTAGCCCGCCCGTCGGTGCGCTCAATCGTTACTTGGCTCAACTGATGAGTGGACGGTTTTATGCAACCGCTAAAGAAATGGGCAAGCAAGTTCTCAAAGGCGCGCCGCCTTTATTTGAATTAGCCAAGCGATTTGAATCGCAAGCCAAAGGCTTGGTGGTTCCTGCTACTTTGTTTGAAAAATTTGGATTCAATTACATCGGCCCCATTGACGGGCACGATTTGGATTCGCTCATACCCACGCTCGAAAATATCAAGCAACTTTCTGGACCGCAGTTTTTACACGTCGTGACTAAAAAAGGGCAAGGCTATGATTTAGCCGAGGCCGATCCTGTTACCTATCACGGCCCCGGAAAATTCGATCCATCTATTGGCATTGTTGCGCCCACCAGCGCTCCTAAAAAAACATTCAGCAATATTTTTGGAGATTGGTTGTGCTACATGGCACAAGCCGATCATCGTTTGGTGGCTATTACGCCTGCGATGCGCGAAGGTTCAGGCATGGTGACTTTTCACCAAAAATTTCCTGATCGTTATTTTGATGTAGGTATTGCAGAACAACACGCACTCACTTTTGCCGCTGGATTGGCCTGCGAAGGTTTAAAACCTGTGGTGGCTATTTATTCCACTTTTTTGCAACGCGCATACGATCAATTGATTCATGATGTGGCTTTACAAAAATTACCGATGGTGTTGGCACTTGATCGTGCGGGCATTGTTGGTGCTGATGGACCCACGCATGCGGGTGTTTATGACATTGCGTTTTTGCGTTGCATTCCTAACGTGAGTATTGCGTGTCCTGCTGACGAAAACGAATGCCATCAATTACTCACGACTGCGCATAAACAAAATCACACCGTTGCTGTGCGCTATCCACGCGGTTCTGGTGCAGGTACGGTCATCGAACACAAGTTGCAAGGATTGCCTTTTGCAAAAGGCGAAATCAGACGACAAGGTCAAGACATTGTCATTTTGGCTTTTGGAACTTTGCTGTATCCCGCCTTGAAGGCAGCTGAATCGCTCAATGCAACAGTGGCCAATATGCGTTGGGCAAAACCATTGGATACAGAGTTGCTTGTTCAACTTGCAAATTCGCATTCCATCATTGTGACTGCTGAAGAGGGTGCATTAATGGGCGGTGCAGGCTCTGCAGTGTTAGAAGCCTTACAAGATGCAGGCATTCAAAAACCTGTGTTGCGTTTAGGTGTTCCCGATATCTTTACTGAACATGGGGATCCCAATCTCTTGCTTGCTCAATTAGGCCTCGACGCAAAAGGCATGGAGTCCAGCATTACAAGATTCCAAGGGAAAACCCGTAAAAAGGTCGCATAAGAGACACATACAATCACCCTAGTATTTTTGTTAAACATTTGATTTATTTTTTTGGAGAAAACCATGGATCGTCGTTCCGTCATCAAACATGCAGGAATTGCCAGTATTCTTGCTGCAGGTGCTGCACCTGCCATTGTGCATTCGCAAGCTGCATTGCGTTGGCGTCTTACATCAAGTTTTCCCAAGGCCTTGGATACTTTATTTGGTGTTACTGATGTTTTCGCAGGGAAGGTCAAAGAGTTAAGTGGCGGTAAGTTTGAAATTTCAACACATGCTGCTGGTGAGATCGTTCCCGCTTTCGGAACGGTTGACGCGGTCAAAGATGGTACTGTTGAAATGGCCAACACAGCGCCCTACTATTATTTTGGCAAGGACGAAACCTTTGCCTTAGCATGCGCCATCCCTTTTGGACTTAACAGCCGACAAATGACTGCTTGGATGTATGATGGCAATGGTCTCAAGTTGATGCGTGATTTCTATCGCAACTACAACATTATTAGCTTTCCTATGGGTAACACAGGTGCGCAAATGGGTGGTTGGTATCGCAAACCCATCAAATCACTTAAGGATTTCAAAGGTCTTAAATTCCGTGTGGGCGGATTTGCAGGTAAAGTGGTTGAGCGTATTGGTGGCGTGCCCCAAAACATTCCAGGTGGTGAGATTTATCAAGCCCTTGAAAAAGGCACCATTGATGCAGCCGAGTGGGTCGGCCCCTATGACGATCTCAAACTAGGCTTTTACAAAGTTGCCAAAAACTACGGCTATCCAGGTTGGTGGGAATTTGGTCCACAGTTAGAGTTACACGTCAATACCAAGGCTTATGATAGCTTGTCCTCAGAGTACAAAGCCATTATCGCTTGTGCCTCTGCTTATTCACATCTCGATATGCAGGCCAAATACGACGCTAGAAATGCAACTGCACTCAAGCAATTAGTTGCCTCGGGTACCAAGTTGTTCCCATTCCCCAAAGACTTGATGGACGCAGCTTTTAAAGAGTCTATGGCCTACTACAGTGAGCTAAGTGACAAAAATCCTAACTGGAAAAAAGTTTACGAGGATTACGCCGCATTCCGTCGTGACACAGTGAGTTGGTTCCGTTTCACTGAAGCTAGAAACGATACCTATTTGCAGTCACAAATCGCTAAACTTTAAAATATATGGCGTCAGCTGACGTCTGATAGGTTCCGCCTTGCAGCATCTAACAGGTTTTGCAGGACGGTGTTTTTCTATTTTGTTAAAGTTATGAAACTATTGTTGAAACTTGCCGAATTGATTGACTCTATCAATAATAAATTCGGTGTATTTGCCATGTGGGCAATTTTAATTTCCTGCGTTATTAGCTGTGCTAACGCAGTGATTCGATTTTTTTTCAGCAACAGTTCAAACGGTTGGCTAGAAATTCAGTGGTATTTAATTGCTGCTGCTGTTATGTTGGGCGCTGGCATGGTCCTGCGTGTCAACGAGCATGTCAGAGTTGATGTGATCTATGGCCAACTTTCTACGCGGGCCAAGGTCTACATTGATTTAATGGGGTTGATTTTCTTTTTGATACCCGTGATGATGTTGTTGATGTATTTATCCTACCCATTGTTTACCGATAAATTTCATTCAGGAGAAATGTCAAGTAACGCTGGTGGATTGATTCGTTGGCCCGTATGGTTGATGTTACCCTTGGGCCACCTCATGGTTTTGTTGCAAGGCATATCAGAAATCATCAAACGTGTGGGCTGGTTGACGAATCAGTATGAAATGAATTTAGTATATGATAGGCCTCTGCAATGACCGTTGAACAATTCGCCCCCTTGATGTTTCTTGGGCTTATTTTAGTGATGTTGATTGGATTCCCAGTTTCTTTTTCTTTGTCGGCCTTGGGTTTGTTCTGCGGACTGTATGCCATTGATATGGGTTGGTTTCCAGCTAACTTTTTAGGTAATCTACCTGCTAATGTATTTGGAATTTTGTCGAATGAACTTTTGTTGGCTATTCCATTTTTCACACTGATGGGCTCATTGCTTGAAAAATGCGGACTCGCTGAAGACATGCTCGATTCAATGGGGCAGTTGTTTGGCCCCGTGCGCGGTGGCTTAGGTTATTCAGTCATCATCGTTGGATTTATCTTGGGTGCCATTACGGGTACGGTTGCGGGTCAGGTGATTGCTATGGCGATGATTTCATTGCCGGTCATGATTCGTTATGGTTACAACATGAAATACGCCACGGGTGTGTTGGCCGCATCAGGCACCATCACCCAGTTGGTTCCACCTTCATTGGTATTGGTGGTGATGGCAGATCAATTGGGACAATCAGTAGGTGACATGTACAAAGGTGCATGGGGCCCATCTATTTTGCAAATCATTTTCTTTGCCCTCTACACTTTCATATTAGGTAGAATTTTTCCGCACCATATTCCTGGTGTGCCTGTTGAGGCTAGAACTCTCAATGGCTGGGCTCTTTGGAAAAAATGTTTGCGCGGCATCATCCCATCAGCGATTTTGATTTTTGCAGTGCTTGGAAGTATGGGAGGTTTACCGGGAATTAATATTGCTATTGCGACACCGACTGAGGCTGGCGCAATGGGAGCCGTTGGAGCTTTTATTTTAGCGGCTATGCATAAGCGTCTCGATTGGCCCTTGGTCAAAGACGCCATGGGTGGCACCATGCGTATCACTGCAATGGTTGTTTTTATTCTGATTGGTTCGCGTGTTTTCTCCTTGGTGTTTCAAGGTGTCGATGGTGGAAAGTGGATTGAGCATTTGCTTAGTGGTTTGCCAGGTGGACAGATTGGATTTTTGCTATTCGTCAATGTCTTTATTTTCTTCCTTGCATTTTTCTTAGATTTTTTTGAAATCGCCTTTATTATTTTGCCGATGCTGGGTCCTGTAGCTGACAAAATGGGCATTAACATGATTTGGTTTGGAGTTATTATTTGCGTCAACATGCAAACCAGTTTTATGCATCCGCCTTTTGGATTTGCTTTGTTTTATCTCAGAGGTATTGCAGATACGCTCTTTAAATCGGGCGATATAGAAAAGAAAGTGGAGTCTCGCGATATTTATTTAGGCGCGATTCCTTGGGTCATCTTGCAACTGTTATTGGTTATTGTGGTTATTTTTGTTCCTGAATCCGTCACCATGTTTTTAGACAAAGTTGAAAAAGTTGACTTGGATCAGATCAAAATTGAAATGCCCGAAGATGAAATGAGCAATAACAATGATTCTGGGCAAGCCCTCATTGAGATACCCAAAGACGAGCCTCTCAAAATGGATCCCATCAAGCCATAAGTTGAAAATCGACCTGTCTGATCTAGGACTAAGCCTTGAACATGTAGACGGCGTTGCTCAAGGCACCACCTTCACTGCTCTCATCAAGATTTTGGCAACTGTATTGGTGGCCGGAATCTTTTTTTATGGCTGGCGAGTATGCTTCATACAAGATTTGGACTCAATCGACGTTAAGAGTTGGACCTTTATATTGATGGTCGCAGTGGTGATTGGTTTGTGTTTGGCCTATATTTTTTTAAGTCAAACACGAATCGATGATCAAACGATTTCTCAAACATGGCTTTGGAAAAAAGAAATTCGAATTGCAGAAATCACTCAACTGAAACTTATTTATATACCTTATCTGACATGGCTGATCGCGCCTCGATTGGTTGTACGTGTGGGCGGGGCGGGGCTTTATGTTTTTCATGCCGCAGATCGAGTCGTGTTGAAGAAATTTTTTTTATTAACTTTGCGCGGCTATTCAACTGAATGACCACCAAGGCAGTGCTCGGCTCAGCGGCTCTATCGAACCACTGTTGTGCGGTGTATAGCCTGCCATGTTTTGTACCGTAGAAGTCCACTGTTGTGCAGATAAAAATTGACGCAGAGCTTTTAGTGCTGGCGTTTCAAGTTCTGATTTCAAACACACCAATCGATAATTTTCTTGTGTCAGCGGCACAAAATCCAAGCCCATCGCTGTTGCACAGGTTTCGATTCCCATCCCCACATCTGCATGACCCGCAGCTATCGTCGCAGCGAGTGCTGCATGCGAAGGTTCCTCATGTGAAAAGGATTTAAGGTAATTCAGATTCATTCCCTCATTAGCCAACAATTCTTCTACTAAAACACGCGTACCAGTACCCTGTGCGCGATGAACAAACAAAGCTTGTTGCGTAGCAATATCTCTTAAATTTTTTAAACCCTTTGGATTGCCTTTGGGCAAAACAAGTCCGACTTGTCGTTTGGCAAATCCAATCACTTTGTGTAGGCCCGGTTTGAGCAAGGGTTTATAAGCTTTTGCTGTGATGGATTTTGCTGTTGTTGTTTCGCGCGTATGAAATCCAGCCAGCACACAGCGCCCCTCGTTTAGCGCACGAATCGCGTCGACACTGCCGCAAAACCGCATATCCAAATATAAACCTTGCGATGCCGTTTGCTCTTGAAGTTTGACCAAGGCATCGTCGTGACTGGCATAAAGCGTGAGTACGTGCACTTGCGGGTCGAAGGCCAATGCAAATGTTCTTTCTAAATCGGCACGCAAGGATTGAATTTGGGGTGCCAGTCGTGCTTGCGTCTGTCGTTCGGCCCACATGAATTTATGACCGAATGCGGTGAGTCGCGCCGATTGTCCTTTTTCCCAAACAATTAATTCATGCCCCAGTTCGTTTTCCCATTGTTTGAGTTGTCCCCAAACATGACGGTAAGACAAATTCAAACTTTTAGCCGCGGCACTGATAGACCCTTGATCGGCTACCGCTTGAAGCAGTTGCATCAAGGGGTGTCCGACCATGCCTTGTGGTTCTAAACCCTCTGTATGAAGGGTGTAGTGAAGTTGAATGCTATGCACGATTGAACATATGGCGGGGTTATTGCGCAGTCCGTAGGATACAAGGATTCGCCATTGTCACTTGAATCACACCGATGTCCCCATTTTTTCAGAGTTTGACCACCGCTTGGGATTTACTTCTCATGGGCGACGCGACCTTGATGGCTATTGTTGCGCGCTCTTTGTCGATCAGCGCCGTATCGTGCGTCTTGTCTTGTTTTCTGGGATTACCCATCGGCGCGGTATTGGGCGTTGCCAGATTTAAAGGGCGCGTCGTCGTATTGGTTTTTTTAAATACTTTATTGGCTTTGCCGTCGGTGGTTGTGGGCTTGGTGGTTTATTTACTTTTATCGCGATCGGGGCCCTTGGGTTTTTTGGGATGGTTGTTTAGCTACAAAGCTATGGTGATTGCCCAAACAATTTTGATCATACCCGTGGTGATCGCTTTAACTCGTCAATGGGTAGAGGATGCAGAACTCAATCATGGCGAACAGTTGAAGTCATTGGGTGCAGGAACTTGGACTCGAAGCTTTTTATTGGCTTGGGATGAACGCGTGTCGTTGATCACGGTGGTGATCACTGTTTTTGGCCGTGCTATTTCTGAAGTGGGTGCGGTGATGATTGTGGGCGGCAATATCGATGGCTTCACGCGTGTGATGACAACAGCGATTGCCTTAGAAACCAGCAAAGGTGATTTGCCCTTGGCGCTGGCGTTAGGCATTGTTTTATTGGGCGTGGTGCTGGCGTTGAATGCCATGCTTGCACTGTTGCGAAAGTGGCGGTCCCACCCCAGCATTTCTGCGATGGAAATAGAAGGTCGTATCTCCGCATGAGCAGAAGCCTGATTCAATTGCAAAATGTTGGCCATCAATTTGGAAGTCATTGGGCTTTGCAATCAATCAATCTGCAAATTGAAGCAGGTGAGCGTGTTGCATTGATTGGCGCCAATGGTTGTGGCAAAAGCACATTGCTTCGCGTCATGCATCAACTCATCAAACCCACGCAAGGCGGGTTGTGGGTGAGTGATCAACACAAGCAAGCCATGTTGTTTCAAAGACCGCATATGTTGCGTATGTCGGTGTTATCGCATGTGGCGCTGGGACTGCGTTTACAAGGTCAAACCCAAGAGCGTGCCAATGAGTTGGCAAGCAAAGAATTAGAGCGCATGCATTTGTCGCATTTGGCTCATCAATTTGCGCCCACTTTGTCGGGGGGACAACAGCAACGTATTTCGTTGGCGCGTACATGGACAATGCAGCCGCAAATTTTATTGTTGGATGAGCCTACTTCTAATCTTGACCCACAAGCCAAGCGAAATGTAGAGGCAAGCGTTTCTCAATATGTGTCGCAACCGATTGACGGTCAGAACGTGATGCTTATTTTTAGCAGTCATAACTTGGGACAGGTGAAGCGCTTGGCTTCAAGAGTTTTGTATGTGGAACAAGGACAAATTTTGGCTGACTTACCCGTTGACCTATTTTTTAATTCGGATTTGAAGCAAACACATCCACAGGCTCATCAATTTTTAAAAGGTGAAAT
>SHXN01000019.1 GCA_009693305.1 Limnohabitans sp. | reverse complement strand
GTTGAGCATGGCGGGTATCGTTGTAGCACTTGATGCATACGGTCCTATCACCGACAACGCAGGCGGCATTGCCGAAATGGCCGAGTTGCCCAAAGAGGTGCGTGATGTGACAGATCCATTGGATGCTGTGGGCAATACCACCAAAGCAGTGACCAAAGGTTATGCCATCGGTTCTGCTGGACTGGCTGCATTGGTTTTGTTTGCTGACTACACACACTCATTGGAAGGCAGAGGCATCAGCGTTGCTTTCAATTTGAGCGATCCTAAAGTGATTGTCGGTTTATTCATCGGTGGATTGATTCCTTACCTCTTTGGTGCGATGGCCATGGAAGCCGTTGGCCGCGCTGCAGGCTCTGTGGTGGTTGAGGTTCGTCGCCAATTTGCAGATGGTGAAATCATGGCTGGCAAACGCAAGCCTGATTACAGTGCTGCAGTTGACATGCTCACTGCTGCTGCGATCAAAGAAATGATTATTCCTTCGCTTTTACCTGTGGTGGTTCCATTGATCGTGGGATTGACACTGGGCGCAGCTGCATTGGGCGGCTTGTTGATGGGTACCATCGTCACAGGCTTGTTCGTTGCTATTTCTATGTGTACCGGTGGTGGCGCATGGGACAACGCGAAAAAATACATCGAAGACGGTCATCACGGCGGCAAGGGCAGCGAAGCTCACAAAGCAGCCATTACGGGTGACACGGTCGGCGATCCATACAAAGATACGGCTGGACCTGCTGTGAACCCCCTCATCAAGATCATCAACATCGTTGCTTTGTTGATCGTTCCCTTGTTGCCGGGCGGCACCAGCACCAAAGCCGCACCCGCTCAAGTGGCGACAACACCCGCGATCAGTGCGCCAGCAAATGCTGCGCCTGCTACCGCTCCAGCGGCAGCCACACCTGCGGCTACACCTGCCGCACCTGCTGGTGACAAAAAATAAGTTATAAATAACTTTTCATAAAGGGCCGCTCTGGCGGGTCTTTTTTTCCATTGGTAGAGACGAGATATCCCCATTCAACAGAATGAGTCAAAATTGCACCATGCAGTATCAGTTTAAAAACAGTCGCCGTTAAACATGGTTGACCACATGGAGTACGACTTGAGAATGAAAAATAAATCGGTTTTGATCACAGGCTCTGGCGGTGGAATTGGTGAAGGCATTGCCAAACGATTGGCACAAGAAGGCGCCAAGGTAATGGTCAATGACATCGATGCCAAACGCGGACAAGCTGCTACAGATGCAATCACACAAGCCGGTGGTCAAGCTTGGTTTTATTTGGCCGATGTGACGCGCGACGCCGATTGGAAAAAAATGATTGCAGCATGCGTATCGCAAATGGGTCGGCTCGATGCGGTTGTCAATAACGCAGGATGGACGCACCGCAATCGCCCTGCTCTTGAAGTGTCTGAAGATGAATTCGATAAAGTTTATGCGATCAACATGAAGAGCATTTATTTATCAACGATTCATGCCGTACCTGTATTTAAAAAACAAGGCGGTGGTAGCTTTGTCAACATCGCCTCCACCGCGGGCGTTCGCCCTCGCCCAGGTCTCAGTTGGTACAACGGCAGCAAAGGTGCAGTCATCATCACCAGCAAATCCTTGGCGGCAGAATACGGCCCCGACAATATTCGATTCAATTGCATCAACCCTGTTTTCAACCCTGATACGGGCTTGTCTGCAGAGTTTGCGGGTGGATCTGTTGACGATGCGGTTTGCGCCAAATTTTTAGCAACGATCCCCTTAGGTCGTTTTTCTACTGCTTTGGATGTGGCTAATGCGGTGCTCTATCTTGCCAGCGACGAAGGCGCATTCATCAGTGGCGTGTGCATTGAAGTGGACGGGGCACGTTGCGCTTAGTGTCTTTGCGCGCCCTAAAAATGAACAATGCACAACTCAGGCACAATTGAGCCATGTCTGAACGCATCATCCCCTTGGTCGATCAACGCTTGCAAGCGTTGCACGCACGCGTGCCTGATCAAGCCATTGTGGCCAACGGATTGCTACAAGATCAAATCGGAAGACCGATGCGCGATTTACGCATTAGCGTCACTGATCGTTGCAATTTCAGATGCAACTATTGCATGCCCAAAGAAGTGTTTGATAGCAACTACACCTATTTGCCCCACAAAGACCTGCTCACCTTTGAAGAGATCACGCGAGTGGCGCGCATCGCTGTTGCCCATGGTGTTAAAAAAATCAGACTAACAGGTGGCGAACCACTGCTTAGAAAAAATTTAGAAATTTTGATTGCACAACTCGCGCAACTGCAAACGCCTGATGGACACGCGCTCGATCTCACACTCACCACCAATGGTTCTTTGCTGCAACGCAAAGCACAATTGTTAAAAGATGCAGGCTTGCAACGCGTCACCATCAGTTTGGATGGTTTGGACGATGAAGTTTTTCGTCAAATGAACGATGTGGATTTTCCTGTTGCCGATGTATTGCAAGGTATAGAAGCCGCGCGCAACGCAGGATTGGGATTAGACGCCAACGGTCTACACAGTGGCATCAAAATCAACATGGTGGTTAAGCGAAGTACCAACACCAAAGAAATTTTTCCCATGGCAGAATTTTTCAGGGGTCGTGGCATGGTGTTGCGATTCATTGAATACATGGATGTGGGTGCGACCAATGGTTGGTGCATGGATGAAGTTTTACCCTCATCCGAGGTTTTAAATTTATTGAAATCAACATTTCAACTCGTGCCTTTGCAACCGTTGGTTGAAGGCGAAACCGCAGAGCGTTGGGGTTACGCCAACGACAAAGGTGAACACGATCCACAATTGGGTGAAATTGGATTGATTAGCAGTGTGACGCAAGCGTTTTGTGGTGACTGCAACCGTGCGCGTTTATCCACCGAAGGAAAAATTTATTTGTGTTTGTTTGCAACCCAAGGTTATGACTTGCACGCTTTGCTTCGCAGTGATGCCAGCGATGCAGATATCGCATCGGCCATGGGTTGGTTGTGGCAACAACGCGCAGATCGCTATTCGCAGTTGCGCGGACAAAATCTGGCGCCTGCGCAAAGCGATGGCGCCAGACGCATTGAGATGAGTTACATCGGCGGATAAATCATGAGTCAAGCCATTTCATCCCAAGACATCACTGCTGTTATTTTGGCGGGTGGTCGTGGCGCACGCATGGGTGGCGTCGACAAAGGCTTGCAAAATTTCAAAGGCATGCCACTCACATTGAATGCATTGATTCGATTGTCGGGTCAAGTGGCCAATGTCATGATCAACGCCAATCGCAATTTATCTGCTTATGAATCTTTTGGCGCTGACGTATGGCCCGATAGCATCACTGATTTCGCAGGACCCTTGGCAGGCTTTTTAACAGGTCTTGAACGCTGCGAAACGCCTTTTCTTTTAACAGCACCTTGTGACACACCTTTTTTTCCTCTCGATTTGGCTGCGCGTTTATCCCAGGCATTAACCCATCACGATGCAGAGATCGCCATGGCCGGCGCACCCGAAAAAAATAAAGACGGTGTTATTCAAGTGCGTGCGCAACCCGTGTTTTGTTTGATGGGTATTGAATTGTTAGAAAGCTTGGTTCGCTTCACGCATGGTGGTGGCAGAAAAATCGATGCATGGACCGCACAACACAAAACCGTGTTGGTCCCCTTTGATCAAGCGAGCGACGACCCACTAGCTTTTGCCAATGCCAACACCATGCCCGAATTAATCGCCCTAGAAAATTAATTGCTCCACATGAAATCGTTAGACGACATTGCCGTACAACTGCAAGGCTACGATCCTCAATCCTTGAGTGTGAATCAAGTTCATGCTTTTTTAAATGCATTGGTTCATCCCCTTGATTCAAGCGATGACGTCCATTGCTATGTTGCAAAAGCATTGGGTTGTGTTTTAGCGCAAGACGCGATTTCGCCTTTGGATGTGCCGCCACACGACAACTCGGCGATGGATGGCTTTGCGTTTTCATTTCAAGATCATCCACAAGTAGCAACGCAAGCTACACAACTGCGCGTCGTGGGTACTGCGCTTGCTGGCAAAGCGTGGACAGGCACCATAAAGGCTGGCGAATGTTTAAGAATCATGACGGGCGCGATATTGCCCGATGGCTTGGATACGGTTGTTCCGCAAGAAATGATAGAGTTGGGTGACAACACCATCACCATCCCTGCAGGACGATTCAAAGCGGGTGACAACCGACGATTAAAAGGCGAAGACATTGAACAAGGCAAAGCGGCACTCAAAAAAGGCCAACGCATCTCGCCTGCGGCTTTGGGTTTGATAGCTAGTTTGGGTTTGCCAACCGTGCGTGTCAAAAGAAAGTTGCGAGTTGCTTATTTTTCAACGGGCTCAGAAATTTTAAGTTTGGGCGAACCTGTACGTGAAGGCGCGGTTTATGACAGCAATCGTTACACGGTGATGGGAATGCTCACACGTTTGGGTTGTGAAGTCATTGACATGGGTGTGGTGATCGATGACCCTGTATTGTTACGCCAAGCTTTTGTGAATGCATCACAACGAGCCGATGCGGTGATCACCAGCGGTGGTGTGAGTGTGGGCGAAGCCGATTTCACCAAGGCCATGATGCGCGAATTAGGTGACGTGGCCTTTTGGAAAATCGCCATGCGCCCCGGCAGACCGATGGCTGTGGGTCGTATGGGTTCGAGTATTTTGTTTGGCTTACCTGGCAATCCTGTGTCGGTGATGGTCACCTTCTTGGCGTTTGTCAGACCCGCATTGCTTCGCATGATGGGTTCAACTGAAACTGCACCACCGTATTTGAAAGCAAAAAGTTTAGAAGTGATGCGAAAAAAACCGGGCCGCACCGAATACCAACGAGGATTTGTGAGTGTTGATACCCACGGTCAACTAAAAGTTCAAACCACGGGCAATCAAGGCTCAGGCGTATTGAGCTCGATGGTGATGGGTAATGGATTAATTGTGCTTCACCACGATCAAGGCAACGTGGCCGTGGGTGAAGCAGTGGATGTGATGATGTTTGATGGCGTGATTTAAACGCGCATCAATGACCACCACTGCCTGTAGCGCCTTGAGTTAGTGGCGTTGTAATGGCGCCGGGTGTTGATTTGCGTGCAAACAAGGTGTACATGGCTGGCACTACAAAAACAGTCAATATAGATCCCAACGACATACCCCCCACAATCACCCAACCAATTTGACGACGGCTCTCTGCACCTGCACCCGTTGCTAAGGCAAGAGGTAATGCGCCCAACACCATTGCACCCGTTGTCATCATGATGGGACGCAAACGCAATGCAGCTGCCTCTTGAACCGCTTGAAACGTGTCCAATCCTTTGCCACGCAATTGGTTAGAAAATTCTACAATCAAAATACCGTGCTTGGTAATCAGTCCCACCAAGGTAATCAATCCAATTTGACTGAACACGTTGAGCGTTCCACCAGACCATTTCAGGGCAAGCAACGCGCCAATCATGGACAAAGGTACCGACAACAAAATCACCAAGGGGTCGATGAAGCTTTCAAACTGTGCAGAGAGCACCAAGAAAATAAACAACAGCGACAAAATAAAAACCGTATACAAAGAGCCTGACGATTTGACAAACTCACGCGAAGTGCCGTTCAAGTCGGTGGAGTAACCTGGTTTTAATACTTTTTTTGAAGTGGTCCGCATGAATGTGAGTGCTTCGCCCAACGAATAGGTTGGAGAAATATTGGCTGTGATGGATGCACTGCGTCGTTGACCGAAATGGTTGAGTTCACGGGGAACAACAACTTCATTTACTTTAACAAGTGCCGACAATGGAATCATTGCTTCATTGCGACCTCGTACAAAGATCTTTTCAATATCTTGAGGTGTGTCACGACCTGTAGCAGATGTCTGTACAATCACATCGTATTGCTCGCCTTCGCGTTTAAAGCGAGTCACCTGTCTGCCACCCATCATGGTTTCAACCGCACGCGCAATCGCATCAACGGGCACACCCATATCTGAAGCGCGCTCACGATCAACATCCATTCGGAATTCGGGTTTGTTTAAACGCAAATCGGTGTCCACGCTAACGATGCCAGGATTTTTGGCCAACTCGTCTTGAAAAGCGCGAACCACTTGATTGAGGTTTTGGTAACTATCAGAAGTCAAGATCACGAAATTGATGGGCCGCTCTCTAAAACCTTGGCCCAATGAGGGTGGCGTGATAGGGAAAGATGTGACGCCTGGCAATGAAGTGATCGCTGGCGTGATTTCACGCGAGATATCCATGGTTGTTTTCTTGCGTTGTTCCCAAGGCAATGAACGATAAAAAACGCTGCCTTGCGCAACCGTTGGATTTCCCACAACCGTAAAGATACGGTCAAAATCCTCGGTGTATTTGCTACCGATTTTTTCGATGGCATCGGCATAGCGATTGGTGTAATCCATGGTTGCACCATCCGGGCCATTGATCGTCACCAATACAACGCCACGATCTTCCATGGGTGAGAGCTCACTTTTAGAAGTTACGAACAAAATGGCCGAACCGATTGCAGATGACAACATGATGGCAACCACAAACCAACGTCTTGAAAAACGAACTGCGCCAAACTTCATATCGCTCAATGTCCAATGCAACACCCGTCCATATAAACGAGTGAATGCATTGATGGCGTTATCCATGTTGCGATCAAACCATGTTCGATCTTCGGTGTGCTTCAGCAACTTGGAGCACAACATAGGTGTGAGTGTTAAAGCAACAAAGCCCGAAACAATCACAGAGCCTGCCAGCGCCAAAGCAAACTCAGCAAACAGTCGCCCTGTTCGCCCTGGCGTAAATGCCAACGGCGCAAACACCGCCGCCAAGGTGAGCGTCATTGACACCACAGCAAATCCGATTTCGCGTGCGCCCACAATGGCCGCTTCAAACGGTTTCATGCCATCTTCAATGTATCGATAAATATTTTCAAGTACAACAATGGAGTCATCCACCACCAATCCAATGGCCAACACCAAGGCGAGCATGGTGAGTGAATTGATGGAGAAACCAAACAATCCGAGCATCGCAAAGGTACCGATCAAACAAACAGGAATCGTGACCAATGGAATGATGGACGCACGCAGTGTGCGCAAAAACAAAAAGATCACCAAGGCCACCAACACAACCGCTTCGTTAATCGTGCTAAACACTGCTTTAATCGATCGATCAATAAAGACTGAGTTGTCATTGGCCACATCTATCTCAATGCCAGGCGGCATGTTTTCTTTGATTTTTGGAATCATGGCGCGCACGGCCGAGCTCAAATCCAAAGGATTGGCCGTTGCATTGCGAATGACACCTAAGGTGATGCCATCTCGTCCATTAAGGCGAGTCGATGTTCTCTCAGACAAAGGCCCTTGCTCAACGCGAGCAACGTCACCCAATCGAACAGGCATACCGTTAACGTTTTTAATGACCACTTGCCTGAATTCACCTGGCTGTTTTAAATCAGTTGCCGCCGTTACATTGAATTCGCGCAATTGACTCTCAACACGTCCTGCAGGCAATTCCAAATTGGATTTGCGCAAAGCGTCTTCCACATCTTGCGTGGTGAGCTTATAAGCGGCTAGACGATCGGGGTCCAACCAAATGCGCATGGAGTATTTGCGTTCACCATAAACGCGAACATCGGAAGCACCAGGTGCTGTTTGCATCATGGGCTTAGCAATGCGATTGGCCAATTCACTCAACTGTAAAGCGCTCAGCGTATCTGAACTGAATGCCAACCAAATCACTGGAAATGCATCGGCTTCAACTTTTGCAATCACAGGCTCGTCAATACCTTGTGGCAAACGTTGACGCACGCGTGAGACTTTGTCTCGCACATCGGCAGCAGCAGAATCGGGGTCACGCGACAAAACAAAGTTAACCGAGATTTGACTTTGTTCTTGGCGACTGATGGACGTGATCACGTCAACACCTTCAATACCCGACAATGAATCTTCTAAAACTTTGGTGACTTGCGATTCAATCACCGTGCTTGAAGCACCCAAGTATTTGGTTTCAACCGTGACAACGGGGTTGTCAATTTTGGGGTACTCGCGCACATTGAGTCGCGTAAAAGAAACCCATCCCACCAACAAGATCAGCAATGACAACACGCAGGCGAATACAGGACGCCGTATCGATACCTCAGGCAATTGCATGATGTGTCCTTATTAAAAAATCAAGGTTTTGCAACGGGTGCGGCACCCGTCGCAGGATTAGGTGTAGCTGCGTTGGCTAGCGCACCCGCAGGTTTTTCCCCTGCAGGTTTTTGGCCTTCGGGCGCTGTACCCATTTGAACCAAACGCAACGCAGTGCCGTCTTTTTGTAATCGCTGTTGACCCGCAACCACCACCGTATCACCTTCAGCGAGGCCATCGGTGATCTCCACTCGGCCTGGACTGCGAATGCCTAATTTAACTTCGACTCTTTGTGAAACCACGGTGGCGTCGGGTGGCAATGTCGATTTGTCTTTCACCGCATCAGCAGAAACGACTTTGATGACGAATTGTCGACCGCCTTGAGGAACAATAGATTCTTCGGGCACATACAAGGTGTTTTCACGAATCGCAAAAACTGAGGTCACTCGCGCAAACATACCAGGGCGCAAAGGTCCTGCAGGTGCACTGGCACCTCCAACAGCCATCGGTGGATTCATCGACGATGGTGGGCACTTGGATAATTCAATATTGGGTTTATCAACACCTATTTGATCTCTGGCAGGCGTCGAGCCTGTTGATCGTTGGGCTTGTGCAGAGGGTGCCGGATTTTTTGCTCCCAAGCCCTGCGGTGGTACGGATTTTTGGGGCGCAACGCCAGCTAAACCAGCACCCGCTTTGGCAGCAAACAAAGGCTCACCGCCATCGTTGCGTAACAGCGCACGCACACCAATGGATCGACCATTGGCATCAATCAATGGATCAATGGCCTCTACCCGCGCACGGTACAAGCGATTGGTAAATGCATCCAATTGAACTTCAACTTCTAGACCCAGTCTTAACTTGGCTTGAAAACGTTCGGGCAATCTGAAATCAACATAAAGTGTGCTGATGTCTTCTAAGTTAATTAAATCTGCGCCGTCTTTAACGTAGTCGCCGATATTGATGTTGCGAATACCCACCGTTCCAGAAAAAGGAGCAGTGATGCGCATACGTTGCAAACGCGCACACGACAATGCCAACTGAGCTTGCGCCACTTGCAAGTTGGCTTCACTTTCATCCAACACACGTTGTGCTACAAAATTTTGTGCAACTAAGTCTTGATTGCGTTTGAAGTTGGCTTGTGCAATCGACACTTGTGCCAAACCTTGTTGCACTTCAGCGCGTTGTAAGGTGTCATCCAATTGCACCAACATTTGACCCGCACGCACTTGATTGCCGTCAACAAAGCCAATAGAAGAAACACGCCCCGCAACTTCAGGTCTGAGCATGACGTTTTGACGAGAGCGCAAATTGCCGACAGTTTGCGCATCGTCACGAATATCTGCTTTAGCCACTTGAGCCACTTCAACGCCAACGGCTCTAGGTCCACCACCTGTTAATCCAGCAGGCGCTGCGCCATAAGCTCCTGCAGCTGTAGGCTTAGGTCCTTGCCCGGCAATATCCTCGGTTGCTGTTGTCGATTTGTTTTGAAACCACCAAGCTGCAACACTAAATGCAACCAGACCCACGACCGCTAAAGCGGAATAAATTTTCTTATAAGCCATTTGTTTGTTTTATAAAAGATCAACCGTCTAATTTAACAGTCTTATGGGCATTACGCATTGGCATCAATACTTATAAAAGACCCAAGGCCATGTCTACACCTCGATTGGCTAATTCATCAGCGCGCTCGTTTCCTGGATCACCTGCATGCCCCTTGACCCAGCGCCAATCGATTTGATGTCCGCTTTGTGATACCAAAGCGTCTAACTGACGCCATAAGTCTTCATTTTTGACTTCTTTTTTGGCTGCTGTTCTCCATCCACGCGCCTTCCAGTTGTGAATCCATTCGGTAATTCCTTTGCGAACATACTCGCTATCCAAAAAAAGTGTGACGTGACAGTCTTTTTTAAGCGATTGCAAAGCTTGAATCACGGCTATTAATTCCATTCGATTGTTGGTCGTTTGCAACTCTCCACCACACAATTCCTTCTCGACCGAGCCCATTTGTAGCAAAACACCCCAACCACCCGGACCTGGATTGCCTTTGCAGGCCCCATCAGTATAAACAACGATTTGCTTCATACACATTCTTTCATATTATTTTTTTGTGACGACACGGATGGGGTCATATTTGATTTGCCTGAATTGGCGGTGGGCGCACTTTGGGTTGAACTGGTTGCCAAAGATCTTTTCCAAACAGGCCCCATCAAACGCATGCCTCGCACTCGCTTAACGGCTTGTAAAAAATAAACACCTCCAAAAATGGGCCACCAACGGTCACCCGCGCGATCCATCCAATCAAGTCGGTTCAACCAAACTTGCGATGTCACAGAGGGCCTATAACAACCAAAACGCCCACCTTCAATTTCAAAACTGAGTAATCGCAACCAATCGCGAAGTCGCCAATAGCCAATCGGCTCTGTATGTGATGGAAGAAATTGATCTTGCATACCGAGTCGTTGATAAAGACGCGAACGCCTGTGTCTGAATCCCCAAAAACTGGTTGGATTGAAACCGCAAATAATTAATTTCCCCTCTGGTACCAACACACGCTCAACTTCACGCAAACTGGCGTGAGGATCTGAACTTAAATCCAATGTGTGAGGCATAACAATCAAATCCAAGCATTGATCTGGAAATGGCAATGCACGCGAATCATGAATCAACACTGCAGGCGGCGTGTCTTTGCGAAAAGACTCAGGCAAAACCATTGACGTCGATTGCTCATGGGTATTGGCATAAAAACGATGAAGGATTCTGCTATTGCGTAAACTATCGACAATGGGCATTCCCAATTGCAAGGCGTGAAAGCCAAAGACGTCACTCACGGCATGATCCATTTGTTGAAATTCCCACTGCAGTAAATACTGCCCAATGGGTGTTGTCATCCAATCGTCTAGACCATCGATGGTTTCTATCATTTGAGACATTATGAATCTTTTACCTTTGCCCGCATTTTCAGACAATTACATTTGGCTTTGGCACAAGCACGGTTTGGCAGTGGTCGTTGACCCTGGTGACGCAGAGCCCGTCTTGCAAGCGCTCACCAATCAGGGACTTACTTTATCGCCGATTTTAATCACGCATCACCACGCCGATCATATCGGTGGCGTCGATATTTTAAGAAATGCCACGGGCGCCAAAGTGTACGGCCCCGCTCTTGAAGAAATTCCTGAACCCTACATACCCCTCAACGATGGTGATGAATTCAGTTTATTAGATGGGAAAGTCACCGTGATGAATGTACCGGGTCATACGGCAGGACATATCGCGTTTTATATTCCGAGCTCATCGGGTCAACCCGTTTTATTTTGTGGCGATACGCTTTTTTCGGGTGGCTGCGGTCGATTGTTTGAAGGAACGCCCGCACAAATGTTGCATTCACTGACTCGCTTTTCTCAATTACCTGGCGCGACGCAAGTGTGTTGTGCGCATGAATACACCTTATCAAATCTTAAATTTGCAAAAGCGGTCGAACCTCATAATTCACAATTGATCGACTACATCGCACATTGCGAAAAATTGCGCGCCAACAATCAACCCACACTGCCCTCGCGTATTTATACTAAAATTCAAATCAATCCATTCATGCGCACTGGCATTCCTGAAGTTCAATCATCCGCAAAAACTTTTGATCCTTCAGCCCAAGATCGTGTTAAAGTCATGGCTACGCTTCGTCAATGGAAAAACGATTTTCGATGAAATATTTTTTTGGGATTGTTTTTGTTTTCATCGCACTCACAGGTTGCACAACACTGCCACCTGTTGCAGAAAATTCCAACGCATCGCCCACTGCGATAGGTGTACCTTCTGCAAGCGTCACGCCGAACACCCCAATACCCGACAAAGCCAATGAGCGTTTATCGGATTTGCTACCGATTCAAATCGGCACCGCACCCATCACACAAGTAGCCCTACCCAATGACTTATGGGAACGCATTCGCAAGGGCTTTGCCGTGCCAGATTTACAAACTGATTTGGTACAAGATCGTGTCACTTGGTATTCATCAAGACCCGACTACATCCAGCGCATGAGCGAGCGCTCAAGAAAATATTTGTTTTACATAGTGGATGAGCTCGAGCAACGCAACATGCCCACCGAGTTGGCATTGCTACCCTTTATTGAAAGCGCATTCAATCCACAGGCCATGTCGTCTGCAAAAGCCAGTGGTATGTGGCAATTCATGCCACGCACTGGCAAAGATTTTGATCTCAAACAAAATGCATTTCGTGATGACCGACGCGACGTGATGGCGTCTACTCGAGCCGCTTTAGATTACTTGCAACGCTTGTATGGCATGTTCAACGATTGGCATTTGGTATTAGCCGCGTACAACTGGGGCGAAGGCAATGTTGGCAAAGCTTTGTCGCGCAATCAACGCAATGGCAGTCCATTAACTTACGTTGAATTGAATATGCCGATGGAAACACGTTTTTATGTTCCTAAATTGCAAGCGGTCAAAAATATTGTTGCTGAACCATTGCGACACAACATCAAACTACCCCACATACCCAATCATCCTTATTTTCAAAGCGTCCCCTTAACCAAAGACGTGGACGTCGCCATGGCGGCCAAATTAGCCGAAATTTCAATCGAAGATTTCAAAGCACTCAATCCATCCGCCAATCGTCCCGTACTCTTATCAGCTGGCATTCCACAAATATTATTACCGTGGGATAACGCCGAAATATTTCAACGCAATTTTGAAACTTATGGCGGCCGTCTCGCTTCATGGACTGCATGGATAGCACCATCGGCGATGAAAGTGTCTGATGTAGCCAAAAAATTTGGCATGACCGAAGCCGAGTTTGGATCAGCCAATCAAATTCCACCACGAATGATGATTCGTGCAGGATCTGCGCTTTTGATTCCTCGCAGTGATCGTGTCATTGAAGACGTCTCGCCACGCTTAGCAGACACGGGGCAACTCAACCTCTCACCCGAGGGCGCAACGCGTCGTATGGTGGTTAAAGCTGGTAAAAATGACACTCTGGCCAGCATGGCCAAGAAGCACAAACAAAGTTTGAATCAATTGGCTCAATGGAACAACATGAGCATGAATACTCATCTCAAACCAGGTCAAGAAATTGTGATGTATTTATCAGGAAAATCTAAATCGAGTGGCAAATCAACCAAGACCAGCAAATCGAATAAAAAGAAATCCAAGCAATAAAAAATCAAAGTTTTTCTGTCTCGCTGGTGCGAGGTTGCCAAGTCATCAATCTTTTTTCAATTGCACCCACTAAACCATCGAGCAATAAAGCAAACACCGTTAACACCACGATACCTGCAAACACGGTGTTGACGTCAAAAGTTCCTTCGGCTTGCAATATCAAATAGCCCACGCCTCTGGCCGACCCCAAATATTCGCCCACCACTGCGCCCACAAAGGCCAAGCCGACCGATGAATGCAAACTAGAAAAAACCCAACTCGTCGCACTCGGAAGATAAACCGTTCTTAACAATTGCTTGGCATTGGCACCCAGCATGCGCGCATTGGCAATTAACACGGGACTGACCTCGCGCACACCTTGATACACATTAAAGAACACAATAAAAAATACCAAGGTGAAGGCCAATGCCACTTTGCTCCAAATACCCAAACCAAACCAAAGCGCAAATATAGGCGCTAATATCACACGCGGCATCGAGTTGGCCGCTTTGATATAGGGATCTAAAACCGCGCTGACTTGTGGCGACAAACCCAACCAAAGTCCAGACGCCATGCCAGCAACCGTGCCGATGACAAATGCCAACACAGTTTCTAAAAGCGTAACGCCCAGGTGTTGATAGATATCGGCATGTCCTTTCAATCCCTCTTCAAATAAAAAATTAGCAGGAATATCAAAGGGCATGAACCAAGACCATATACGACCCGCAACCACAATCGGATTACCTAAAAAAAATGCAATCTGGTTATCCCACGAAGAGATATACCAACCACCCAGCACCAACACCAGCAACACCAATTGCCATACTCTTAAACGCCATGTGTAAGCCATGGCACTCATGCCAATGCCTTTGCTTGTAATTGTTGTGAATAACCTTTGAGCACCTCGTCGCGCAAGACGGACCAAATTTGTTGATGGATTTGAATGAATTGCGGATTGGTTCTGATTTCAGCCACGTCACGCGGTCTGGGCAAATCAACTCGAAAATTTCCAATCGGATGCGTTGCAGGCCCTGCCGATAAAACAACCACACGATCACTCATGGCAATCGCCTCATCCAAATCATGCGTGATAAACATAACGGCTTTGCGTTTATCAGCCCACAAATCGAGCACTTCGTTTTCCATCAATTGACGGGTTTGAATGTCGAGCGCAGAAAAAGGCTCGTCCATCAAAATAATATCGGGATCTAAAACCAATGTTTGTGCCAATGCAACACGTTTGCGCATTCCCCCAGAGAGTTGATGAGGATAACGATCTTCAAATCCTTTAAGACCCACACGCTCCAACCAATGAAGAGCCAAGGATCTTGCTTCTTGATCTTCGATATCGCGGTATTGCAAACCCAACATCACATTTTGAACCGCACTTCGCCAAGGAAGCAATGCTTCGGTTTGAAACATATAACCCGCGCGTTGATTGATGCCCACCAATGGTTGACCAAAAACATGAATCGTTCCTGAAGAGGGTTGAAGCAATCCTGCGGCGACATTGAGCAAAGTGGATTTGCCACAACCTGTGGGCCCCACCACCGCAACAAACTCACCCTCTTCAACCGTTAAAGAAGTGTGAGCCACGGCTGTATATGAAGCCGATCCGTCGTTGCCCTTGAATACACAACTGACTTGATCAAACGCAAGAGCAGAAGTCATCAGGCCTTGAATCGCTCTTTGGCGCGACGTGCAAAATCATTGGTGAATGTTTTGCTCAAATCGATTTTGTCGGTCTTGATTTCAGGGTCAAAACTAGTGAGTGCCTTGAGCGCCGTTGCAGGCCCGTCATTCGGAATCAAACCATCGAGCGATAAAGCTTCACGAATTTTGTTAAATGATGCGAGATACAATGCACGATCACCCAACAAATAACTTTCGGGTACAGTTTTAATAATGTCAGAAGGTCCTGCTGTTTGTAACCACTTGAGCGAATGCACAATGGCATTGGCCAATGCTTGACAGGTGTTGGGATTTTTGACGATGTAATCATTGGGTGCGTACAAACATGCCGCAGGCATATTGCCGCCAAAAACATCTTGTGTGCCTTTGAGTGTGCGGGTGTCATAAATAATTCGCACATCGCCTTTTTGCTCTAACATCGTCATCACCGGATCGATATTACTGATGGCGTCAATTTGTCCACTGCGCAGTGCTGTGATTGCACCTACTGCCGTTCCGACGCCAATAAAGCTCACCTCAGAAGGTTTGATGCCCGAACGCGCCAGCACCATGCTGGCCGCCATGTTGGTAGAAGAACCGGGAGCAGACACACCAATGCGTTTGCCTTTGAGATCAGCCAATGTTTTGTAATTGGGCATATTTTTGGTTGAAACACCGATGGCAATTTGGGGTGCACGGCATTGCAAAACAAATGATCTGAAAAATTGATTTTTGCTTTGAAGATTAATGGTGTGTTCAAAAGCACCCGAGCACACATCGGCAGATCCACCCACAACCGCTTGCAAAGCTTTTGCGCCTCCTGCGAAATCAGAAATTTCAACATCAAGACCTTCGGCCGTGAAATGACCCAACTGCTCAGCAATAGTAAGAGGCAAATAATAAAAAGACGCTTTACCGCCAACAGAGATGGAGACTTTTATTTTTTCGAGTTTGCTCTGCGCAAAAGCGTGAGGGGCTAAAGCACTGACAGCGCCCAAGGCCAAGGATTGATTAAAAGACCTGCGATTTAAAAATGAAGACATATTGTACTCAGAAGTTGAGATTGAGTGTTTGAAATGATAGGACAATGCGCCCCAACGCACATCGGAAACATCCCCATTCGGGTTAACACCCAATTGAAGAATTTGTGATTCATTTCTGAGGTTTTGGTTTCGATGGCGTGATCAAATTATGTACTTCTGCGATCAAACAATGCGTGTGCGATTGTCCCCAGATCGACATATTCAAGCTCACTACCCACGGGTACACCCCTAGCCAGCCTTGAAACCGACAGGCCTCGACGCTTGAGCGCCTCGCTTAAAAAGTGCGCTGTGGCCTCTCCTTCTGCAGTGAAGTTGGTCGCCAATATCACTTCTTGCACTTGACCATTGCTCGCACGCTCCAACAATGGATGAACGCCAATATCGTTAGGCCCACGACCTTGCAAAGGACTGAGTGTGCCCATCAAAACAAAGTACAAACCTTTGTAGGACGCGGTTCTTTCAACGGCCGTTTGATCAGAAGGTGTTTCGACCACACACAAACGCGTTTGATCACGCAATGGATCGGCGCAAGTCATACAAATTTTGGATTCGGTAAAGGTATTGCACAACACACAATGCCGCACAGATGAGACCGCGTTTTGCAAAGCCTGCGCAATAATCATCGCCCCTTGTGGATCGTGTTGTAGCAAATAAAACGCCATTCGCGATGCCGATCGCTGCCCCACGCCTGGCAAGCGGCGCAAGGCCTGTATCAGTGCGTTGAGCGCCGTGTTGTCTTGCATCAGAAGGGAAGTTTCATGCCGCCTGGCAAACCTGGCATTCCACCGCTGAGTTTGCCCATTTTTTCTTCGCCGGTAACTTCGGCTTTGCGAGCCGCATCATTAAAAGCGGCAACCATTAAATCTTCTAACATTTCTTTATCGTCGGTCATGAGACTGGCATCGATTTGCACACGCTTGACTTGATGTTTACAAGTCATTGTGATTTGAACCATGCCAGAGCCTGATTCACCCGTGACCTCAATGGTGGCGAGTTCTTCTTGCACCTTGCGTAAATTGTCTTGCATGGCTTGTGCTTGTTTCATTAAGCCTGCGAGTTGTCCTTTGTTAAACATGATTAACTTTCATAGTGGTTTGATACTCCCTGGTACGATTTTCGCATCATAAGTTTGCATCAAATGTTGAACAGATGGGTCTCCCAAAATAATATCTTCCGCTTGTTTTTGTTTTTTAGCTTGTGCGTCTTGAATACGCAATACGGGTGAATCTGTGACGACACCCGCATCAATTTGAAGACGAATCGCATGTCCTTGCAAGGTCAAGGCTTCTTCTAAGCGTTGGCGATGATTGTCGGTATTGAGTGATTCGCGTGAAATGATGAACGACCACAAATTTTCATTTTTACTTTGCAGTTGCATTTGCATGGCCAATTCACGCGTCATCGCTTGAATGGATTTATCGCTAGACATGGTGACCACCAAATCGTGCCAAAACTCACCCAATTCGGATGCAATAAACATCGATGGCGGCGTCATTTCAAGCACGGGTAATTTTTGAATCGTGGGCGCAACTGTTGGAGCAACGGGTGCTACAACAGACACGTTAATTTGCTTTTCAAAGGGTGCGGTTATAGGCCGCGCTACAGGCCGCTCTACAACCTCAGGCGTTTTCAGAGTTTTTTTTTCGATTGCGGGACTCGTGGCCGATGACTCGGAGGATTTGAATGCAAAGAAACGCAACAACACCATCACCAAAGCCGAATACTCGTCAGGCGCCCATGCCAATTCATTTCGACCGTTTAAACACATGCTGTACAACAAATGCGTTTCGTCTTTGGCCATGGATTTCGCCAACGCTTGCAAACGTTGCGTATCTGGATCGGAATTGTCTTGATCATTGACTGACGGTACGGCTTGCAAGACAGCCATGCGTTGCAATACAAACGACAATTCTTCAAGAGTAGACGCCGCTGACAAGCCCATGTGTCGCAAGTTTTCACAAATTTGAACGACGGTGCGCGCGTCAGCTGCGGACATGGCATCGATCAAATCAAAAACATGCGATCGATCCACACTGCCGAGCATTTCTTGAATCGTCTGCTCTTTTAAAGCGCCGTTGCAATAAGCAATCGCTTGATCGCACAAGGACAACGCATCTCTCATTGAGCCTCGCGCCGCACGTGCAATCAAACGCAAGGCTTGAGTTTCGGATTGAATATTTTCTTGACCCAACACATGGGTTAAATGTTCCATGATGGTCTCAGGCGCCATCGGTCTTAAATTGAATTGCAAACAACGCGACAAAACCGTGACAGGTACTTTTTGCGGATCGGTCGTGGCCAAAACAAATTTGAGATATTCGGGTGGCTCTTCGAGTGTTTTGAGCATGGCATTGAATGCATGACCGGTGAGCATGTGCACCTCGTCAATCATGAATACCTTGAAGCGACCCTGCACGGGCTTATAAACCGCTTGCTCAAGCAAGGCTTGAATTTCATCCACGCTTCGATTGGACGCGGCGTCCAACTCGGTGTAATCTACAAAGCGTCCTGCGTCGATCGTAACACAAGCGTCACACACACCGCAGGGTTGATCGGTGATACCCGTTTCGCAGTTGAGTGATTTGGCTAAAATACGCGAGACCGTTGTTTTGCCAACGCCGCGTGTGCCTGTGAACAAATAAGCATGGTGCAAACGCTTGGACACCAGTGCATTGCTCAAAGCTTGCACCACATGCGACTGCCCCACCATCTCAGTAAATGTTTTAGGGCGATATTGACGAGCGAGGACCAAATAAGACATAGTCCGCCATTCTACTTTGTTGAGAGCGTACAATTGAAAGTGACGGGCCTTCCCGCATGGTGAAGCGGCCAACCGAGTCAGGTGGGGAACCAAGCAGCTCTAACTGTGGAGTCAGTGCCGGGGTCAAGGCTCGTCAACTTCCTATATTTTTGCCCACACCTTTTTAGATGGCCAACTCCATCCTCAACATTTCAGTTTACAACTTTGTTCGCATCGACAACGCCGAACAACTTCGCCTCGATTGTCTGTATCACGCGCAACAACAGCAACTCAAAGGCACGATTTTGATTGCAGAAGAAGGCATCAATATTTTTTAGCAGGACTTGAACCCCATATCCGTTCATTTGTTCAATCGTTAACAGGCGACGCAAGATTTTCAGACCTACAGCCCAAAGAAAGTTGGTCGGCGCATCAGCCATTTGCTAAATTGCTGGGTAAAGTAAAAAAAGAAATCATTCGCATGAACCATCCCACGATTCAACCGCAACGAGGACGCGCGCCAGCGATATCGCCCGCCACGGTTAAAAAGTGGCTCGATCAAGGGCATGACGACGAGGGCAGACCCGTTGTCACGCTCGATACGCGCAATGGATTTGAAGTGGGTCACGGTAAATTTAAAAACGCAATTGACTACAACATCAGCAAATTCAGCGAATTTCCAAGTGCAGTTTTAGAGCACATGAGCGAGCTTCAAAATAAAACCGTCATCAGCTATTGCACAGGCGGCATTCGAAGCGAAAAAGGCGCTATCTTTATGAGAGAGCACGGCCATCAACATGTATTTCAAATTGACGGCGGCATTTTTAAATATTTTGAAGTAGTTGGCGGCCATCATTATGAAGGCACCTGTTTCGTTTTTGATGAGCGCGAAGCACTCGACAGCGAATTAAAACCGATGAAGGCCTAATTCGTTGCCTAAACAAACCGTGTTATTTATTTTTTAATTTGAGCCGCAACACTCGCCACACGCTCGCCATATTTCACAGCCGTATCCAAATCGCCTTGTGGAATTTCTGAGGCAGCACTTGTAGGGCCCACTTGCGACATCAAACCTGAATTGGATCCCAAACGATTGATGTTGCCGTCGCACATTTCTGATTGACCCACCCATATCATGCCATTTTGCATGGCCAGGGTGATGAAGTATTGAATCGTGGAGAGTTTGTCGCCACTTAAATTAGAAGAAATCGTGAACCCACCCGCAACTTTATTTTTCCATGCACTGGTGTACCAACGCTTGGATGTTTCATCTGAAAATTTTTTGAATTGCCATGAGGCCATGCCCATGTAAGTGGGTGCGCCAAAAATAATCGCATCTACTGAGTCGAGCGTAGTCCAATTTTCTTCGCTGATATTACCGTCAGCATTGATTTCAATGATGGTGGCCTTGGCACCTTGCGCAAGAAATTGCGCGAGGCGTTGGGTGTGGCCGTAACCTGAATGGTAAACAACAACGGTTTTTGTCATGCTTTTTCTCCTGAGGGGTACCTGGTTTTAAAAAAATTATGCGCAAAGATCAAACACCAATACTTCGGCGTTCTGACCTTGCTCTAAACTGATTCGGCTTTCGCCAGACATCAACACAGCGTCTCCTGTTGAAATATTCAATCCATTGACACACAAAGAACCTTTGATTAAGTGCACATAGGCTTTGCGTTGTGGTTCCAGCGTCATCTGAAATTTTTCTGCGCCGTCAAACAATCCGGCATACAAACTCGCGTCTGCATGAATCTTGACTGAGCCGTCACGCGCCAGTCGATCGGCAACGCACTTGAGTTTTCCTCTTTTGAGGTCGGAAGAAAATGTTTTTTGTTCATAACTGGGCGCAATACCCAACTCATTGGGTTGAATCCAAATTTGTAAAAAATGTGTTTGTTGTTGGGGCGCGTGATTGAATTCACTGTGCATGACGCCTGTTCCTGCGCTCATGCGTTGAACGTCCCAAGGAGGAATACCTTTGACATTGCCCATGTTGTCTTTGTGCGCGAGTTCACCCGACAACACGTAACTGATAATTTCCATATCGCGATGACCATGCGTACCAAATCCAGTACCTGGCTCAATGCGATCTTCATTAATAACGCGCAAATTTCCCCATCCCATGTGTTTTTCATCAACGTAGCCTGCAAATGAAAAACTATGGAATGACTTGAGCCAACCGTAATCGGCCCAACCGCGTTCAGAGGATTGGCGTAGGGTCAACATTTCAAAAAGATTCTTTTTATCGTAATGGTGTAACTGTATAAGCAACATCGACCCTTTCCATCCAGTCGATTTGATGACATAATTCAAAAAATTTGAATGAAAACCATGAAAACACCCAAAGATGTCCTCACCCCCAACGCGCTGAGAATGATAGAAATCATTCATCAAGAGGGGAGTTTTGCCGCCGCCGCCCGACAGATGTCGATGGTGCCCAGTGCCCTCACCTATCGCGTGCGACAAATGGAAGACGCACTTGACGTCTTATTGTTTGATCGCAGCGCGCGACAAGCATATTTAACCCGAGCGGGTGAGGAGTTACTCAAAGAGGGTCAACGCTTGCTGCTTGACATGGACGCAATTGCCAATCGAATTCAACGCATCGCAACGGGTTGGGAGAGTGAACTGACGATTGCAGTTGACGCGGTTATTGATCGAAATATTTTGATGGAATTGTGCGCTGAATTTTTATCCAAAAATCCGCCTACGCGCTTGCGATTTCGTGACGAGGCCATCCAAGGGTCTTTGTATGCATTGCAATCGGGGCAAGCCGATTTGGCCATTGGTATACCGATTAATTTTGGCAGCGCGCCCGATATTCTTCATGAACCACTTGGTAATGTTCGATTTGTTTTTGCTGTTGCGCCTCACCACCCTTTGGCCAAACTCAAACAACCCCTTCAAGACAGTGTCTTGCGTCAATACCGTGCTGTTGCTGTAGCTGACACGATACCCACAGGCCCCGGCATGACGATTGGTTTACTACCAGGCCAAGACGTTCTCACCGTGCCGAGCATGCAAATCAAACTAGATGCACAACTCAGAGGTCTAGGCGTTGGCTTTTTACCCGAACCCCTTGCGCGTCCCTATATCGATTCTGGACAACTGCAAATCCGTGTCGTGATGCGACAAGATCGATCGGCGCACATGGGCTATGGTTGGCGTAAACCCCAAGACGCCAACCATCCATCGCAAGGCGGTAAAGCCCTCGAATGGTGGCTTCATAAACTATCCTCAACAAAAACTCGTCAAGCGTTGCTCGGTTTATCGCGACAAGGTGTCTCGAAGCGTGTAAAGTCAACACCAT
>SHXN01000018.1 GCA_009693305.1 Limnohabitans sp. | reverse complement strand
AATGCACCCAGGTTTCGCAAATCACGCGCGGAAATTGTATCCAAATTGCCGAACCGCGTAGATGGCTAGCGTTGCTCATCAATGCATACCCGTCTAAATACTTGGCAAATAATTTTTCACAAAATGCAATCGCATCTTCTTGCGACATCTTATCTAAGCCGTGTGCCAACCAAACCGATTGCGGAGCCTCCACAATAAAGGTAGATGTGTTGTTATCGTACTTGTAGGCGTGTGCTTGAACCCAACCATGCTCGGTTTGCTCAAACGCAAATGTGAATGCATCAAATGTTTTGTGTGTACCCAACCAAACAAATCGACAATCTCGCACATCGATATTGGGCTTGTAAGTGTGTTGATAACGTGTTCTGATTTTGCTGTTGAGTCCGTCACTGGCAATGATCAAATCGGCTTGGTACTGCTGAGCAATTGTTTGATCATCTGTCACATCATTTTCAAATACCAAATCAACGCCTAATTCTTCGCAACGCGTCTGCAAAATATTGAGTAAATGTTTTCTGCCAATGCCACAAAAGCCGTGGCCTGTGGTTCTCACATGCGAGCCTTTAAAAAAAACATCGATGTCATCCCAGTGGTTAAACGCGTCGCCAATTTGTTGACCCGTTTTCTCGTCGGCCACGCGCAAGTTGTTTAGCGTTTGATCGCTGAGCACCACCCCCCAACCAAAAGTGTCGTAGGGGCGATTGCGCTCGATCACAGTGATGCGATGCGCGCTGTTTTGCCTTTTCATCAAAAGCGCAAAGTAAAGTCCGGCGGGGCCTCCGCCAATGCAAATAATGTTCATAGTCGAATTATTGAAGCTTCAAGTAATTTGGTCAAGCCTTGGCAGATCTGTTTCATGGGTATTTACCCGCAACCGCGTATGCAGATGACGGACAATACGATCTGTACCACGAAAGAAAGACATGTTGTACAAATTCAAATCCAAAGCCACGGGTAACCTCATCATGTTAGAGGCCGACGGCGACCGAATTATGCAAATCATCGGCAAGTCACCGAGCGCCAAAGGTATATTAGAAGTCGAAGAAATGGCACAAGCATTACAAGCGTTGGAGCAGGCAACCCAAGCATCGCAGCAACCATTGACCCAAGATGACAACGAAGAGCAAACCATTCCTGTGAGTTTGCGACAACGCTCTGTTCCTTTCATGGACATGATAAGGCGTTGCATCAAAGAAAAACAACCCATTGTTTGGGGCGTATAAGCCGTGTTCCATCCCTATCAATTTTTAACGCCCGATGTGGTGCTCGACGCCATTGCTAATTTGGGTTTGGCAGTCGATGGTCGAATGACTTCCCTGAGTTCTTACGAAAACCGCGTCTATCAAGTGATACTGGAAGATAACTCATCGGCCGTGGCCAAGTTTTACAGGCCAGGGCGATGGAGCCAAGAGCAAATTAAAGAAGAACACGCATTCAGCGCACAACTCACACAAGACGATGTACCCGTTGTGAGCCCGCTATGGTTTCATCAAAAAACATTGCATACCTTGCGCGTTGAAAACATCGATTTTTATTTCAGCATCTGCCCGCGCAAAGGCGGCCGCGCGCCCGAACTTGACGATCCGCAAGTGTTGTCTTGGATTGGTCGATTTTTAGCGCGCATTCACCATGTAGGCGAACAATCGGCATTTAAAAGCAGGCCTGCATTGAATGTGCAAACCTTTGGATTTGAATCGCGCGATTGGTTGGTGCAACACAACGCCATACCGCTTGAAGTATTTGCGCAATGGCTTTCACTTTGCAATGAAGCCTTAACAATTGCGCAATCTTTTTTATCGGCTAGTTATGCCAGCTTGCGATTGCACGGCGACTGTCATCCGGGAAATATTTTGTGGACACCTTTAGACATGCCCAACCCAGGCCCGCATTTTGTTGACTTAGACGATGCAAGACAAGGCCCTGCGATTCAAGATTTGTGGATGCTACAAAACGGCGATCGCGCCGATCGCGCGCGACAACTTGGTGATTTGTTGGAAGGGTACGAATTGATGCGCAGTTTTAATCGACAAGAACTCTTGCTGATTGAGCCATTGCGCACTCTACGCATTATTCACTACAGCTCATGGCTAGCGCGGCGACAAGACGATCCCGCATTTGCGATTCACTTTCCGTGGTTTGGCACACCCATGTATTGGCAAGGACAAGCCGACACCTTACGAGAACAAATTGAAGCGATGCAAGAACCCCCGCTTAGCGTTTAATGAACCCATAAATGCCTCAGATATACGAGTGGTGATAGAGTAACTGTATTCAATAAAAAAAGGAGACGCAGTGAAGTCTATTTTTACATCGACGATGCGCGTGCTAACATGCAATGCGCTACTCATCAGTATCGCTGTTGCACAAACCTATCCCACCAAAGCCATCACCATGGTGGTGCCGTTTCCGCCTGGTGGGCTCGCTGACATTGTGGCGCGACCCGTTGCAGATGCAATGTCCAAAGAATTAGGACAACCAGTTGTGATTGAAAACAAACCCGGTGCAGGTGGTGGTATTGGCATGGGCTATGTGGCCAAATCCAAACCCGATGGATACACCGTGGTGATGGCCTTGTCTTCACTCACCGTGATACCCGAGGCTGATGTGTTGGTGGGCAGACAACCGATGTTTGCCATCAACGATTTAAAACCAATTGCCAGATACACCGCAGACCCCACCGTGCTTGCCGTGCACGTAGATTCTCCTTGGAAAACAGCCAAAGATTTTGTGGAAGATGCACGTAAAAGACCCGGCGCCATCAATTACGGATCATCAGGCAACTACGGCACCATGCATGTGCCCATGGAAATATTGTCACAAACAGCCACACTCAAACTCACACACATTCCATTCACAGGCGCAGGCCCTGCAGTGGTTGCATTATTGGGTGGACAAATTGACGCAGTGTCCACAGGCCCTGCCACTGTGTTGCAACACGTCAAAGCTGGAAAAATTCGCGTGCTCGGACATTGGGGTGTTGCCAAATTAGATTCCATGCCCGACGTGCTGAGCTTAAAAGATCAAGGATTGAATGCGGAATACGCGCAATGGTCGGGACTTTTTATACCCAGCGCAACGCCAGAACCAATTGCACAACGTTTGCGTGTGGCCGCACGCAACGCCGCACAAGACGCCAAGGTCAAAGAGATTATTCAAAACGCTGGAAGCCCCATACAGTATCAAGACAGCGCAGACTTTGAAAAATATGTACATGCAGACGCCAAACGAATGGCTGATGTAGTCAAACGAATTGGTAAAGTTGAATAAGGAGAATTACATGTCATGCATTCCATCTTTTGTTGTTGCAGTGCTCGCTAGCGTGTTGATGAGCAACACGGCATCCGCGCAAAACTATCCGGTGCGCCCCGTCAAAATTGTGGTGCCCTTTGCAACAGGCGGCCCCGCCGATAATTACGCACGTTTTATTGCGCAACGCTTGCAAGACAGCATGGGTCAATCATTTGTTGTAGATAACAAACCGGGTGCGGGCTCGGTGATTGGCACAGACTTCGCCGCCAAATCACCAGCCGATGGTTACACCTTGTTGATGATGTCCAACACCCAAACAGTGAATGAAACTTTGATACCCAACAAACCTTATGGGTTGCTTAAAGAATTTGTAGGCGTTGCACCCATCAATTACTCAGACTTAGTGTTGGTGTCCAACCCAGGCACCAATTTGCAAAACTTGGGTGAACTCATCAAACGCGCACAAGCGCAACCCGGCAAACTCAACTACGCATCGTCTGGCCCCGGCACGCCCTATCACATGGCGGGTGAATTATTTAAAAGCATGGCCAAAATTGATATGGTGCATATTCCTTACAAGGAAAGCAGTGGCGCACGCACCGCTGTGTTGGGTGGACAAGTGGACATGATGTTTGACGCCGTTACCACCATGACCGAACAAATCAAAGCGGGCAAAGTGCGTGCATTGGCCACAAGTGGCAAACAACGATCCGACGTATTGCCCGATGTGCCCACACTCAGTGAAGCGGGTGTGAGCGGATACGAAACAACCATTTGGTTGGGCATCATGGCACCCAAAGGCACGCCCAAAAATATTGTGGATGCACTCAATGCGGCCATTAGCAAAATAGCATCACAAAGCGATGTGAAACAACAGTGGAGCAAACAAGGTGCTACACCGATGGTGATGACGCCCTCCGTGTTTGACAAATATTTGCAAGATGATGTGGACAAGTGGGCGCATGTAATTAAAACCAATAACATCAAACTGGATTAACAGAAAGCCACGCGTGACAACTGATTTGTATATTTTGAGTGGTGGTGCGGCGCAATCGTGGATTGCATCGATTCAACCCGCATTTGAAGCCAAACACGATGTGCGTATGCACGCCACCTTTGGCGCGGTTGGTGCGATGAAACAAAAGTTGTTGGACGGCGCACCTTGCGACTTGTTGATCTTGAGTCGCGCACTCATCAACGAGTTGATGCTAACTGGACATGTAGAAGTCAACACCGACAAAGACATTGGCGTTGTGAATACAGGCGTTGCGGTGAAGGATGGTGCAGCGTTGCCTGATGTGAGCACTGCAGAAGGTTTAAAACAAACATTGCTTAATGCATCGGGTGTTTTTTTTCCAGACCCTAAACTTGCAACCGCTGGTATTCATTTTATGAAAGGGATGACCGAGTTGGGTGTGGCCAATTTAATAAAAAACAAATTGTATACGTTTCCCAATGGCAACATAGCGATGCGCGCATTGGCCGATAGCAAAGACATGGGTGGCGTGGGTTGCACGCAAGAAACAGAAATTAAATTTACGCCAGGCGTGCAGTGGGTGGGAGAGTTGCCAGCGGGGTATGAGCTGGCAACTGTTTATTGTGCAGGGATTGCTGTGGGGTCGGAGAATAAACAGATGGGTGAGGCGTTGGTGGGGGAGTTTTCTAATAGGGGTTGAAGTTAAATTAAAGTAAAACCGTATGTGCCGTATCCAGTGTCGGCGGTCCAAGTGTTTTCAATGTGAGTATAGCTAAGGGGAGAGTCTTCTTTAAAGTCAGCTTTGCTTGATGTTGCCATTAAAAAAATCCTTTTGCCTTGTACAGACAAAGGCTCTAATTAATAAAAAAATAAAACGAATAAACTAATTTTGTACTTGGTTTGTATTCGAATATTAAACGATAGAAATAAACGCTCAATCCGTACAAACCCTTTTTTAAACAAAAAAAATCGCATCCTTTAAAAAAGAAAGCGTTTAAAAAAATTAAATTGATTTAAATTTTTAAATCAACAATGCATTCACGCGTTTAACGTAAGCCGCAGGGTCCTCCGGCATGCCACCTTCGGCTAACAACGCTTGGTCAAACAAGATGTGCGCCAAATCATAAAAGTGTAATTGACCTGCGTCGGTGTTTAATTTTTTAACTAATGCATGTTCGGGGTTCACTTCTAAAACAGGTTTAGATTCGGGCGCGGCTTGTCCTGCTTGTTTGAGCATGCGAGACAACTGCAAAGAGATTCCGTTATCTTTGACAACCAAACACGCAGGCGAATCAACCAGTCGTGTGGTTACGCGCACTTCTTCTGCTTTGTCTTTGAGCGCTTCTTTGAGTTTGGCTAACGTGGGTTTAAAAGATTCAGCAGCATTTTCGGCCGCCTTCTTTTCTGCTTCATCTTGCAACTCGCCTAAGTCAACCGCACCTTTGGCAACCGATTGCAATGGCGAGCCGTCAAACTCAGTTAAAAATCCCAATGCCCATTCATCGACACGATCAGACATCAATAAAACCTCAATTCCTTTTTTGCGAAAGAGTTCAAGTTGTGGGCTGTTTTTGGCGGAGGCTAATGATTCAGCTATTAAATAGTATATAGCTTTTTGACCTTCTTTGATGCGCGCTTTGTAATCGGCAAAAGAAACAGAACAAGCATCTGTGGTTGTGCTCACAAAGCGAAGCAGTTTGGATATCTTTTCTTTGTTAGAAAAATCTTCTCCTAAACCTTCTTTGAGTACCGCGCCAAATTCTGCATAAAACTTTGTGTATTGGCCTGCTTTCGCTTTGTCTTCTTCGCTTGCGTCTGCGGCGGGCGTATCGTGTTTGGCCAGGTCTTCTAGCATGGATAGAACGCGACGCGTATTGCCTTCGCGAATGGCTTTGACGTCTTTGCTTTCTTGTAACAACTCTCTGCTTACATTAAGCGGCAAATCGGTAGAGTCCACCACGCCTTTGACAAATCGCAAATAAATAGGCATGAGCGATTCGGCGTCGTCCATGATAAACACGCGCTTGACATAGAGTTTGATGCCCGCTTTTTTGTCACGATTGAATAAATCAAACGGCGCTTTGGATGGAATGTAGAGCAGTTGCGTGTATTCCGTACTGCCCTCTACACGGTTGTGACTCCAAGCCAGCGGATCTTCAAAATCATGGCTGATATTTTTGTAAAACTCTTTGTATTGCTCGTCGGCGACTTCTTTTTTGTTGCGCGACCACAAGGCGTTGGCTTTGTTAACCGTTTCCCATTCGTTGGTTACGACCATTTTGCCAGGCTGATTGTTTTCTCCCTCAACCCATTCTTCTTTTTGCATTAAAATAGGTAAAGAGATGTGATCAGAATATTTATTAATCACCGATTTGATTTTCCAAGCGCTCAAAAATTCTTCGGCTTCATCGCGCAAATGCAAAATAATATGCGTGCCGCGTTTTTCTTGGGTGATGCTTTCGACTTCAAACTCGCCTGTGCCGCCACTGACCCAACGCACCGCTTGATCGGGTTTGAGGCCAGCTCTGCGGGTTTCTACGGTGATTTGATCGGCAACGATATAGCCCGAATAAAAGCCGACACCAAATTGACCAATGAGCGACCCTTGTTCTTTGGCGTCTGTTTTTTGTTCACCACTCAAGCGGCTCAAAAAGTCACGTGTACCGCTTTTTGCGATCGTGCCCAAATGCTCAATTGTTTCTTGCTCGCTCATGCCAATGCCATTGTCAGAGATGGTGATGGTTTTTTTATCTTTGTCAAAGCCCACTTTAATTTCTAAATTAGGCGAGTCTTCGTAAAGGCCATTGTTGTTGAGTGCTTCGTAACGCAGTTTGTCGCAACCGTCGGAAGCGTTAGAGACGAGTTCGCGCAAAAAGATTTCGGAGTTGGAATACAGCGAATGCGTGACGAGATGTAGGAGTTGTGACACTTCGGCCTGAAAGGCATGGGTTTTTTTGGTGTTCATGGTTTAAATCGTAGAAGAAAGAACAATGCCCCAATATATAGGGGCACGAGAAAGGATTTCAAGGCGCTGATTAGCGGGGCAGGGACTCCACCTCTTTTTGCCATCGCTCGATGAGGCGAAGGCGCTCCGCGGCCTTGCCGTATTTTTCAAAGTCGTATTTGATCAGGCGCACATTGGCAATGGCTGGAATGCACGGGTCTGGCTTGAATGTTTTGTTGGCGAGCACTTGCAAACTATTGGCCTTGCCAGCGATGGCTTGCCCAATTGGGCTCATGAGCCAATCGTAATAGCGTTTGGCGTTGGTCGTGTTGCGCGCGCCTTTGATAAGTGCGATGCCGCCAATTTCATAACTCGTGCCTTCGCATGGCACTAGTGATACCACTGGGTATTTGTTGTGTCGCCATCCATCAAATCCAAAAATAAAACTGATGCCAATGGCCACTTCACCTTTGGCCACATTGGGCGCTTGCGCTTGACCACTGCGTGTGTATTGCGTGATATTTTTGTGCAAAGCTTTGAGATAGTCGAAAGCTTTTTCTTCACCCACCAATTGCACTAAGCCCGCCAAGATGGTGTAGGCCGTGCCACTTGATGCCGGATGTGAAATCTCTACTTCGCCTTTTATATCAGTTTGATCATGTTCGACCAACATTGGGGTGCGGGTAAATTTTTTTTTAACACTTCGGTGTTGTAACCAAAACCAATCGCACTGGTATAAAAACCACCCACCATGTTTTGCGTCATCGCATATTGACGCACGCTCCAACTGTGCAAGTCATTGATGTAAGTGGGTCTGTAGGCTTCAAGCAATCTGATTTCTGCCGCTTGTAAAAAAGGGTCACCCGTGCCGCCCCACCAAATATCGGTTTTAGGGTTACTTGCTTCGGCGCGCAGTTGTGCCAGAGCCTCGCCTATGGGTTTGTGTGTTTATAACACACGCATGCCTGTTGCTTTTTGAAATTCACTCGCCGCCATCTCGCACCAAGATTGATCGGTGCTGCAAATGGCATTGACCGTTGGCGTTTGCGCATGAACGGCAATCGAGAAAATAAAACTAAATATGAATAATTTTTTTTAAACATTTGAATACCACTTTCTTTTTAAAACCTTTCCTCGTCGCCCAAATACTGCCATTGACCTTGGGGCAGGTGCCCTAATTTGACCCGGCCCATTCGAACGCGTTTCAGCCCTGTGACATGAAGGCCAACGAGTTCGCACATGCGTCGAATTTGCCGCTTGCGTCCTTCTGTCAACACAAAACGCAGTTACTCGGGATTTTGCCATTCCACTTGCGCGGGCCTCAATGCACGATCGTCGAGTGAAAAACCGTGGCGCAATAAATTCAATTGGCGTGTATCGAACGCTGCTTGCACGTTTTGAATCGTCTCGCCCAATTGCACACGTACCAGGTATTCTTTTTCGATGCGTGAATCTTCACCAATCAATTGACGCGCAATGCGGCCGTCTTGCGTCATCACAAGCAACCCCACCGAATCAATGTCTAGGCGTCCTGCAGGCGCGAGTCCTCGTAATTGATCGTTTGAAAATCGATGCGGCGATTTGTCTTCTCGCCATCTGTTGGGCGCTTGAAACAATTGCACCGCGGGTGTGTGACCGTCTTCGGCTTGCGCACTTACATAGCCCACGGGTTTATGAATCAATACCGTGATTGATTTTTTTTGTAAACCACGCGCTCGTTCTGAGACTTCAATAAGGTCTGTGGGCAATAAGGGCGCACCCAACACGGCGGGTTCTCCGTTGACTTTGACCCAGCCGCGACTGATCCAATCGTCAGCCTCACGGCGCGAACACATGCCCAATTCTGCCATGCGTTTGTTGAGTCGAATTGTTGCCTTGTTCATGTGTTGTTCAATCCGCTTGATCGTAACGCGGATAAATTCAAAACCTGAATCGTGCCATATGAAACTTTGATGTTACCTAATTTTTCTAATGCATTGGGCGCGACATTCACGCGTTGACGCGATAAACCCACCAGATAGGCCAATTCTTGTTGAGTAATTTGTAACAACTGACCCACACTTGGAAATAACGCAGGATTGAACAAGGCCGCCAAACTGCGCGCCACACGAATATCAGGGTTGTTGATGCGATCAATTTCTCGCGCTGCAATAAATTGACCCAAACGTTCATTGAGTTGATTCATCACAAACCGATTGAATCCAATTGAGTGATTGAATAACCATTGAAAAGTAGCGGTGGGGATACCGGCCACCAAACTGTTGCGCAAGGCTTGCACGTTGTATCGATAAGGCTCTAATTTAATAAGTGTTCCTTCGCCAAACCAGCCTCCTGGCGACAAGCCGGTGAATGTTACGCTATCACCTTGCGCGTTGGTTGTGCTCATCTTGAGCAAACCCTCAATCACCCCAAACCAATAAGTGGGAGGCTTTCCGATTCGGCAAACATAGTCACCCACCTGTGCATTGCTCACATATAGATTGGTAACGGCCGTTTCTTTTTCTGTGGTTGTTAATAAATGAAGCCACGGAATGTCCTTTAACTCTTGTTCGGTTGGGGTTCGCCTGCGTTGATGTAGAGTAGGGTGCTTGGAATGGGTCAGTTTTGTCAGGATGGGGTCAGGTAATATAAGGATCTTCCCTAGATTGTCGTTGAAAAGACAAAATTGCGTCAATTTAGAACTTACCATCCGTATTGATCAAAGTGTTGTCTTCCATGCGACAGCACAAGCGTTGAATGTTGCAACAAAGGGTTTGTCTATGGAAACCACGTTTCCTCATTTATTAATAGAACACAGTCAAAAGCGCCCCAATGCGCCAGCCATGCGTGAAAAAGAATACGGCATTTGGCAGGCCTGGAGTTGGTCTGACATGATGCAACTCACGCAAAACATGGCTTGCGGTATGCATTTGGCGGGACTAAAAAGAGGCGACCACATGGTGGTGGTGGGTTCTAACCGTCCACGTTTGTATGCGGTAATGTTGGCTGCGCAATCCTTGGGCGCGATTCCTATTCCTCTTTATCAAGACGCCGCGTCATCCGAATATGTTTTTCCAATCAACAATGCAGAGGTTTCTTTTTGTGTGGCTGAAGACCAAGAGCAGGTTGATAAGCTAATCGAAATTAAAACCCAGTGTCCACGTATTAAAGACATTTATTTTGATGATTCGCGCGGTCTTCGCAAATACGACGAGCCTGGTTTGTCGGCATTGGATGATTTAATTGCAAAAGGAAAATCTTTTGCTCAGAAGAATCCCGCATTTTTTCAAAATGAAATCAACCAAGCGAACCCCGGCGATGTGGCCGCTATGTTTTTCACATCGGGCACCACTGGCAATCCCAAGGGTGTCGTTCATACCCACCGCAGTTTGCTCGATCGAGCGCAAGCAGGTGCTGAGTTTGATCGTTTAACAGAACAAGAAGAAGTGTTGGCTTATTTGCCACCCGCGTGGATTGGTCAAAATATTTTTAGTTATGCACAATGGTTGTGTTGTGGTTATGTGGTCAATTGCCCAGAGTCTGCGGTGACGGTGACCATCGATTTAAAAGAAGTAGGGCCGACTTATTATTTTGCGCCACCGCGGGTGTTTGAGGGATTGCTCACTAGCGTGCTGATTCGCATAGAAGATGCAAGTTCAATCAAAAAAAGCATGTTTCATTTTTTTATGGGTGTGGCCAAACGTTGCGGCCCCGCCAAAATGGATGGTCAATCGACGAGTTTAGTTGACTCAGTGTTATACGCAATTGGCAACTTCTGCGTGTACGGCCCTTTGCGCAACAACTTAGGCATGTCGCGTGTGCGTGTCGGCTACACCGCGGGCGAGGCCATTGGTCCCGACTTGTTTTTATTTTACAGATCGATTGGCGTCAATCTCAAGCAACTGTATGGATCCACAGAAACTGCAGTGTTTGTTTGCTTGCAACCCGACAACCAAGCCAAAGCCGATACGGTGGGCGTACCTTGCAGAGGAGTTGAAATCAAAGTCTCAGATGTGGGTGAAATATTGGTTAAGTCAAAAGGGTTGCTCAAAGAATATTACAAAAATCCACAAGCAACGGCAGAAGTTTTAACAGCGGATGGTTGGTATCACACCAGTGATGCAGGTTTTATTGATAGTCAGGGACATCTCAAAATCATTGATCGTGTCAAAGATGTGGGGCGTATCAAAGGTGGTGCCAACGATGGCGCGATGTTTGCACCCAAGTATGTTGAAAATAAACTTAAATTTTTCCCCTACATCAAGGAAGTGGTTGCCTATGGCGATCAAAGAGAAAAAGTATGCGTCATGATCAACATTGATTTTGATGCGGTTGGTAATTGGGCTGAACGACGCAACTTGCCCTATGCAGGTTATACAGACCTTGCGCAAAAACCTGAAGTGTATGAACTGATTCAAGAGTGCATAGAAAAAGTTAATGCAGATTTAGCGCAAGACCAATTGTTAGCGGGCTCGCAAGTAAGTCGTTATTTGGTTTTGCATAAAGAACTCGATGCAGATGACGGCGAACTCACGCGCACAAATAAAGTCAGGCGTGGATACATTGAAGATAAATACAACGCTTTAGTTGATGCTTTGTATGGTAGCAAAACAGAGCAATTTGTAGAAACCGCCGTTAAGTTTGAAGACGGCAGAAGTGGCAGTGTGAGCGCCACACTCAAAATCAGCGATGCACAAACGTTTGCACCTGTGGAGAAAGCCGCATGACCAAAAAAATAGGCGATGTGATTTTGGACGTGAACAACATCAGTTTGAGTTTTGGCGGTGTCAAAGCGCTCACTGATATTTCTTTCAATGTGCATGAGCATGAAATACGCGCCATTATTGGCCCAAATGGTGCCGGCAAAAGCTCGATGCTCAATTGCATTAATGGCGTATACATACCGCAGCAAGGCACTATTGCTTTTAAAGGAAAAACCTTTGACCACATGGATAGTCACGAAGTGGCTACTATGGGCATTGCCCGAACGTTTCAAAATTTAGCTCTTTTTAAAGGCATGAGCGTGCTTGACAACATCATGACAGGCAGAAACTTACGCATGAAAAGCAATATCTTTTTGCAAGCTTTACGTATGGGTCCGGCTAATCGTGAGGAGACCCTTCACCGCGAATTTGTTGAGCACATCATTGACTTTTTAGAAATTCAAGCCTATCGCAAAACACCAGTGGGTCAACTGCCCTATGGTTTGCAAAAGCGTGTGGATCTTGGCCGTGCTTTGGCGCTCGAACCGAAAGTGTTGTTGCTTGACGAGCCAATGGCCGGCATGAACGTGGAAGAAAAACAAGACATGTGTCGTTTTGTGTTGGATGTGAACGATGAGTTTGGTACCACGGTTGTACTCATTGAACACGATATGAGTGTGGTGATGGATATTTCAGATCGCGTGGTGGTGCTCGATTACGGCAAAAAAATTGGTGACGGCACACCTGAAGAGGTTCGTAACAAAGAGGAAGTCATCAGCGCTTACCTCGGCACATCGCATTAACAGGACAGCATCATGGCATTCTTTTTAGAAACACTCATTGGCGGCCTCATGGCTGGCATGCTCTATTCGCTGGTTGCATTAGGGTTTGTATTGATCTTTAAAGCGTCTGGTGTTTTTAATTTTGCACAGGGTGCGATGGTTTTGTTTGCCGCCTTAGCGATGGCGCGGTTCACAGAATGGATTCCTGAGTGGACGGGTTTGGAAAGTAAAGTTATAGCAAACATTCTTGCTTTTTTGATTGCTGGTGCTGTTATGTTTGCTGTCGCTTGGTTTGTTGAACGCATGGTTTTAAGACACTTAGTCAATCAAGAAGGAGCTACTCTTTTAATGGCTACTTTAGGTATAACGTATTTTCTTGATGGTGTTGGTCAAACTATTTTTGGATCCGATATTTATAAGATTGATATCGGTATGCCCAAAGAGCCTTTAATGTTGTTTGAGTCAATGTTTGATGGTGGGTTGCTAGTTAGTCAGGAGGACCTAATTGCAGCGGTTATTTCGGCTGCATTAGTAGGCGTCTTAACACTCTTTTTTCAAAAAACATCAACTGGACGTGCGCTAAGAGCAGTTGCTGACGATCATCAAGCAGCACAATCAATAGGTATTCCTTTAAACCGAATTTGGGTGATCGTTTGGTGTGTTGCTGGAGTAGTTGCACTTGTAGCAGGCATGATTTGGGGTAGCAAATTGGGTGTGCAATTTTCTCTGTCGGCAGTTGCGTTGCGTGCATTACCTGTTGTTATTTTGGGAGGCTTAACCTCTGTGCCTGGTGCTATTTTGGGTGGTCTGATTATTGGTGTTGGTGAAAAATTGTCTGAAGTATTTCTAGGCCCCTTTGTTGGTGGTGGAATTGAAATTTGGTTTGCTTATGTATTGGCTTTGGTCGTGTTGCTGTTTCGACCACAAGGGCTTTTTGGCGAAAAAATTATTGACCGAGTCTAAAAATGTTTAAATCTCTTTTCAATTCAATGAGCTCTTATGTTTTATAAAGAAAACGGACAATTTAAAACAAGTTATCGGGCCGATCAACAGATTTTTCCGATTGATCAAGATCGTTGGGCAATTTACCTATTTGTTCTCTTTGCTTTTGTAGGAATCCCTTTTATAGTTGATGAGTACATGTTTAAGGCAATACTGATTCCATTTTTAATATTGTCTTTGGCTGCTTTAGGAGTGAATATCTTAGTGGGCTATTGTGGCCAAATTTCTTTGGGTTCTGGTGGATTTATGGGTGTCGGAGCTTATGCTGCTTACAACACTTTTATTCGAATCGATGACATACCGTTGATGATTTCATTATTGTCAGGCGGCTTTTTTGCTACCGTGGTTGGTATATTTTTTGGCATTCCTAGTTTGCGTGTTAAGGGCCTATACTTGGCAGTTGCGACATTAGCTGCTCAATTTTTTTGTGATTGGGCATTTTTGCGAATCAAGTGGTTTACCAATAACACGCCATCAGGTTCCGTATCAGTTTCAAACTTACAAGTCTTTGGCCAACCGATTGAAACACCTTTACAAAAATACATTTTTTGTTTGTCTCTTTTGGTTCTGTTTGCTTTAATGGCTAAAAACTTAGTTCGTAGCGCTATTGGACGTGAGTGGATGGCGATACGAGATATGGACGTTGCGGCTGCCGTTATTGGCATTCGCCCTATGTATGCCAAACTCAGTGCCTTTGCAATTAGTTCATTCATTGTGGGGGTTGCCGGCGCATTATGGGGATTTATTCACCTCGGTGCCTGGGAGCCAGCAGCTTTTTCTATTGATCGTTCTTTTTCTTTGCTATTCATGGTAATCATTGGTGGTATGGGTTCAATAATGGGCAGTTTTTTTGGCGCTGCCTTCATTGTTATTTTGCCCATTTTCCTTAATCAGTTTATTCCTGTTTTTGGTGCTTTGTTTGGCTTTCAAGTGTCGACTGCTTTTATTTCACATGCGGAATTTATAGTTTTCGGTATATTGATTGTTTGGTTTTTAATTGTTGAACCCCACGGTATTGCTAGGCTCTGGAGTATTGGCAAGCAAAAATTGCGCATGTGGCCTTTCCCCCATTAATTTCCCCCCTGTTGTTTTTTTTAAAGGAGACTTCGATGACAATGAAAATACGTAAATTAACGCTTACGACCAGTCTAGCTCTGGTCCTTGCCGCAGCAAGTATGGTAAATCAGGCGTTGGCTCAAGCTAAAGAGCAATTTTTCCCTGTATTGGTTTATCGCACGGGCGCCTTTGCGCCTAATGGAGTGCCTTTTGCCAATGGTTATGTCGACTACTACAAGTTATTAAATGCACGCGGTGGCATTAATGGTGTTAAGGTTTCTTTTGAAGAGTGTGAAACTGGTTATGCAACTGATCGTGGCGTTGAATGTTATGAACGCCTAAAGGGTAAAAATGGTGGGGCTACTGTTTTTCAACCTTTATCAACCGGAATTACATTTGCATTGACCGAAAAAGCCCCAGGCGACAAAATTCCATTAATTACGAGCGGATATGGTCGCAGCGAGTCTTCAGATGGTCTCGTATTTAAGTGGAATTTCCCTTTATTAGGTACCTATTGGGGGGCGGCTGACATGTTGATTCAACATATTGCCTCCAAGGAGGGTGGCTTTGACAAACTGAAGGGCAAAAAAATTACTTTGCTCTATCACGATAGCCCTTATGGCAAAGAACCAATTCCATTATTACAAGAGCGTGCTGCGATGAATGGATTTAACTTGCAATTAATACCCGTTGCAAACCCTGGGGTTGAGCAAAAATCAGCTTGGTTACAAATTCGTCAAAATAGACCCGACTATGTGCTCCTTTGGGGCTGGGGTGTCATGAACTCTACTGCTGTAAAAGAAGCAGTCGCTACTGGATATCCAAGAGAAAAAATGTATGGTGTCTGGTGGGCTGGTGCAGAGCCAGATGTAAAAGATGTGGGTGACGGCGCAAAAGGTTATAACGCGTTAGCTTTACAGCATGGAGCTGAGCCCCAATCAGATGTTGTAAAAGAAATCTTGGCAAAAATTCACGATAAAGGTCAAGGTACTGGCCCACGATCTGAGGTTGGCGAGGTTTTATATATGCGTGGACTCATCGCTGCAATGCTTGCAGTTGAGGGCGTACGCACTGCTCAAGAGCGATTCGGTAAGGGTAAGTGGATGTCTGCGGAGCAAGCACGTTGGGGATATGAAAATCTAAATCTGACGCAAGCAAAATTAGACGCTCTTGGATTCAAAGGTGTGATGAGGCCCATATCAACTTCGTGTGCAGATCATCAAGGTGCCTCCTGGGCGCGCATTCATCAATGGGATGGTAAAAAGTGGAACTTCACATCAGATTGGTTACAACAAGATGATTCTATTTTGAAGCCAATGGTCAGAGCTGCTGCTGATAAATATGCGGCTGAAAAGAAATGGACGCGTCGCTCTGGCCAAGATTGTCAGTCTTAAACTAAAGCAGTCGTGATGACGGGTGACCTATAAAGGGTCACCCTAAATTTAAAAAAGAAATGGGTTTCATAAAAGCCCTTAATCGCTAGGTTTGTTTATCAGATCTAGCGATTGATTTAAAGGAAAGACATGGCAGACAGAAGCATTGTTCTCAATGTCAACGGCATTGAAGTGATTTACAACCATGTGATCTTGGTGCTAAAAGGCGTTTCATTACAAGTGCCCCATGGCAGTATTGTGGCTATCTTGGGTGGCAATGGCGCTGGTAAAACTACGACATTGCGTGCAGTATCCAACTTGCTTAAAGGCGAACGTGGTGAAGTCACCAAAGGCAGCATTGAGTTGCGAGGTGAGCGAATTGAAAATTTATCACCTTCTGATTTGGTGCAACGTGGTGTGGTGCAGGTGATGGAAGGTAGACATTGCTTTGCACACCTTACGATAGAAGAAAATTTATTAACGGGTGCCTACACACGAAAAGATAAGGCTGAGATTTCTGAAAACTTGGAGAAGGTTTACAACTATTTTCCGCGTCTAAAAATGAGACGTACATCACAAGCGGCCTACACTTCAGGTGGTGAGCAGCAAATGTGCGCCATTGGCCGTGCACTCATGGCTAACCCCAGCATGGTCTTGTTAGATGAACCTTCGATGGGATTGGCCCCACAAATTGTTGAAGAAGTTTTTAACATCATCAAAGACCTGAACGATAAAGAAAAAGTGACATTCTTACTTGCTGAGCAAAATACCAACATGGCGCTCAAATATTCTGACTACGGTTACATCATGGAGTCGGGACGCATTGTGATGGATGGGCAAGCCAAAGAACTCGCCAACAACGAAGATGTCAAAGAATTTTATTTGGGCATAGGTGGTGGCGAGCGCAAGAGCTTTAAAGAAGTGAAGAGTTACAAGCGCCGCAAGCGTTGGTTGGCTTGATGATTTAAGAACTTCTTTGTAACAGATTGACTGGATTTTTCATGAGTCATTATTACGATCAACTGGAAACTCGCTCGCCCGATCAACGCGAAGCCGAGCACATGGCGGCGCTACCACTGCAAATTGCACATGCACAAAAAAGCGCAAATGCATTCAAACAATTGTTAGAAGGTGTTGACGCCGGCACCATTAACAACAGACAGGCATTATCCAAACTGCCCGTTACTCGCAAATACGAATTGTTGGAGCGTCAAAAAGCCCAACGTGCAACCGATGTGTTCGGTGGTTTTTCTGCTATTAAATTCGGCAAAGCCATGCCGCATGTGTTTGCAAGCCCAGGTACTATTTATGAACCCGATGGCGCGCGCGCAGATTATTGGCGATTGGCTCGGGCTATTTATGCGGCAGGGTTTCGTGCTGGCGAATTGATTCATAACTGTTTTAATTATCACTTTACACCTGGCGCATTCATGATGGAAAGTGGTGCCCATGCTGTCGGTTGCACTGTTTTTCCGGGTGGTACAGGACAAACAGAGCAACAAGTGTTGGCCATGGCCGAGTTGCAACCTGCTGGTTACATTGGTACGCCCAGTTTTTTAAAAATCATTATTGAAAAATCTTTGGAGATGGTTGTATCAATTGCTAGCGTAAAAAAAGCGATGGTCGGTGGTGAAGCTTTCACTCCATCTCTGCGCGACTGGTTAACTGAACGTGGCATTGATGCCTATCAATGTTTTGCAACAGCCGACGTGGGATTGATAGCATATGAAACTTCATCGCGTGAAGGTCTTGTATTAGATGAAGGCGTGATTGTTGAAATTGTTCAACCTGGCACGGGTGACCCCGTGGCGCCTGGTGAAGTGGGCGAGTTGGTCATCACCACACTCAACTCCGATTACCCGTTGATTCGATTTGGAACTGGAGACTTGTCTGCTGTGCTCACGGGTCAATGCCCCACTGGAAGAACCAATGCACGCATCAAAGGTTGGATGGGTCGCGCTGATCAAACCACCAAGGTGCGTGGCATGTTTGTTCATCCAGGCCAAGTTGCGTTAGTGGTCAAAAGATTTTCAGATATTCAAAAAGCAAGGCTTGTAGTCAGCGGTGAAATGGCCAATGATGAAATGACTTTGTTGGTGGAAGCAAATAACGCAGACGTGTCTTTGATTCAAAAAATCAGAGAGGTGGTCCGTGATGTCACCAAACTTCGCGCCCAAGTTCAAATCGTCAAAGTGGGTAGCTTGCCCAATGACGGCAAAGTCATCGAAGACGCCAGAACTTATAAATAAAATAAGTAGTTTTCGCTACGATTTTTATGATTTATTGAGAGGCAATAGTCTTCTAATATAATTTAATTCTCAATTCCGTACATAGGAGAAACCCATGATCAAGTCATTCACCGCCATTTTTTTGGCTATCGCTTCAATTGCAAGCACGCAAGCCTCAGATTTCCCCATCAAAGACAAGCCTATTACATTGGTTGTTCCCTTTGTTGCAGGTGGGCCCACTGATCGTGTTGCGCGCGATTTGGCAGAGGCTATGCGCAAGCCATTGGGTGGTGTCATTGTGGTTGTTGACAATGCAGCGGGTGCGGGTGGCTCCATTGGTGCCAACAAAGTGGCCAAAGCCAACCCCGACGGTCACACTTTGTTACTGCATCACATTGGTATGGCCACTATGCCTACTTTGGTGCGCAATATTCCATTCAAAGTTGAAACCGATTTTGAATACCTCGGCATGATCAATGATGTGCCCATGACACTCATTGCTAAGCCCCAAATGCCAGCCAATAACTTCAAAGAACTCATGGTTTGGATCAATGCCAACAAAGGCAAAATCAATTTGGGCAATGCAGGTGTCGGTTCAGCTTCACATTTGTGCGGCCTGCTCGTTCAAAATGCAGTTCAAGTTGACATGACCACGGTTCCATACAAAGGTACCGCACCTGCACTCACGGATCTCATGGGCGGACAAATCGATTTGTTGTGCGATCAAACCACCAATACATCGACTCAAATCGAAGCCCAAAAAGTCAAAGCTTATGCAGTCACCACATCCAAGCGATTAACAACGCCGGCACTCAAAGATTTGCCTACATTGGACGAGTCAGGACTCAAAAACTTTCAAGTCACCATATGGCATGGTCTCTATGGCCCCAAAGGGCTTCCCGCTGATGTACAAACCAAAATCAGCAATGCACTGAAAGCCGCTCTTAAAGACCCTGAGTTCATCGAAAAACAAAAAGGCTTGGGCGCAGTGGTAATCACCGACAACCGCATTGAAGGTGCAGAGCACAAAAAATTTGTAGCCGCTGAAATCATCAAGTGGAGCCCCGTCATCAAAGCTGCAGGCGACTACGCCGATTAATCATGTTGTTGTGGGTTACTCAAGCCAATGGCGCATTGCATGAAGTACCCGCGCAAGAGGGTCAAACACTCTTAAGCGCGATTCAAAATGCAAGCGTTGATGGTTTGGTGGCCGAATGCGGTGGCAATTGTGTCTGTGCAACTTGCCATTGCTATATTGATGATGGGCAAATAACTTCTATCAAGCCGCCCGATGATGATGAAGGGCAAATGCTTGAATTTGTTGCGGCCGAGCGCAAAGACAACAGTCGCTTGGCTTGCCAACTTCAAATCACAGCAAACATGGACGGCCTCAAAATTCAACTGCCCGATCGACAGTTTTAAATTTTATTTACGCGTAGTTATAAACGCCTTGTTTGGTTTTTCTACCCCAGTGTCCTTCGGCCACCATTTCTTTGAGCAATGGACTTGGCCTGTATTTAGAGTCGCCAAACTGCGCCAAATAAACATCCATCACAGCTAAACAAACATCGAGTCCAATCATGTCGGCCAAAGCCAAACGGCCAATTGGATGATTGCAACCCAATCGCATACCTGCAACAATGTCCTCAGGCGTTGCCAAGCCTTCGCCTAATACAAAAATACCTCATTGATCATGGGAACTAAAATACGATTAACAGCAAACCCTGGTGCGTTTTTAACGGTGATCGGTGTTTTTCCGAGTCGTGTCGCGAGTGAGTGAACTTGCGCATGTGTCTCGTCGCTGGTTTGCAATCCACGAATGATTTCAACCAAGGCCATTACAGGCACCGGATTGAAAAATGCATGCCAATTAATCGATCGGGGCGTTGCGTTACAGCCGCCAATTACGTGATTGAAATAGAAGAAGTATTGGACTCAATCAAAGTAGAGGCGGGCAGCATGCCATCTAACTGTTGAAGAATTTTTATTTTGAGGCCCAAGTTTTCTGTGGTGGCATCAATCACTAAATCGGTGGAATGTAAATCTTCATAGCGTGTACTCCCACGCACGCGCGAAAAGATCGTGGCTTTGTCGGCGTCGGCGAGTTTTTCTTTTTTCACCAATCGATCCAAGCTCGAAGCAATCGTTGCCAAACCTTTTTGCACCACAGTTTCTTGAATATCAACCATCACCACTTGAATACCTGCGGCGGCACAAGTTTGTGCAATACTATGTCCCATGGTGTTAGCGCCTACGACGCCAATTGTTTGAATCAACATCTTTCCTTTCCAATTAAAATATTATCGACCAAACCGTTTGCGTGTGAGATGCATAGCAATCATCCAAGACGACACGCCATAAATCATTAAGACAACGACGTGCATAAATGCATGCTCGGGCCAACGATCCAAAAATAAAGGCCGAATGAGTTCGACGGCTTGCGTCAGTGGCAACCATTGCGAAATAGCATGTATCCAAGGCGGCAATTGATCCCTAGGAAAAAACACGCCACTCAAAAAAGTCATGGGCGTTAAAACCAAAGTGAAGTAATAGGTGAAAAAATCATAGCCTTTGGCCAAGGCATTAAAAATCAAGGCCATGCAACTGAAAGTGAGACCCACACCTAACAATATAGGCCAAGCCCAAATCAGTTTGGGTGAATGGCTGATTCCCAAAGACAACACCACACACAAAATAGCAGTCACTGTAAACAGAGATTTAAAACCAGCCCAAAGCATTTCTGCCAGCAACACATCGCCTAATTTAACGGGCGCATTCATGATGCCGTCCCAAGTCTTTTGTACATGCATGCGCGAAAAAGCAGAATAAAGCGCTTCAAACGTTGCTGCATTCATGGCACTCATACAAATTGATCCACTGGCTAAAAAAACCAAATACCTCACTTTTTCTTCCCCTAGTTGAACTTCGCCCACCAACGTGCCCAAACCGTATCCAAATGCAATCAACCACATCAAGGGCTCGGCAATATTGCCGATCAAACTCGGTATCGCGAGTTTTTGCCATACCAAAAAATTACGCAAAAAAACAGGCCAAAAACGCAAATGCATCACGCTTCCTCCCGAATTTGTCGACCCGTAAGTTTTAAAAATAAATCTTCTAAATTGGCTGGCCGATGTAAGATTCGAATCTGTTGATATTCACTCAGCGCTTGCAACAAAGGTTGCGCTTGATGTGTATAAAAAAACACCGTCTCACCACTGGTCTCCACGCGTTGCGCCAAATTTTTAAGATCACTATTTGCCAGAGCGATGGCATTAGCGCCAAACACTTCCACCACATTGGGCTCCAAATATTCTTCAAGTAAATCGCGCGGCGTTCCTTGTGCAATGGTTTTGCCATGATCCAAAACCAACAGGCGATGGCACAAGCGTTCAGCTTCATCCATGAAATGCGTGGTGAGCAAAATAGATTTTCCTTGTTGCAATAAATGTTGCAAACGCTCCCACATCAAGTGACGCGCTTGTGGGTCAAGCCCTGTCGTGGGCTCATCGAGCAACAAAAGTTTGGGATCATTAATCAATGCACGCGCCAAACTGAGTCTGCGCTTCATGCCGCCCGATAACTCGCCTGGCTTGGCATTGGCTTTGTTGGTTAAAGCAGCAAATTCCAATAGCTGGGAAATGCGTTTGGCAATATCTTTTTTTGATTGACCAAAATAACGACCATAGACCATTAAATTTTCAGCGCACGTAAAGTCAGGATCAAGCGTGTCAAATTGACTCACCACGCCCAATTGAGATTTAATTTTTAATTCATCAATAGGCATCTTCCAACCGAAAGCGCCGATGCTGCCTGAATCAGGTTGTGTCAAACCCAAACACATGCGAATGGTAGTTGTTTTGCCCGCGCCATTGGGCCCAATCACGCCCAAGCATTCACCCGGCGCAATTTGAAACGACACGTCGCTGACAACTTGTGTGGGCCCGAAAGATTTATTCAGCGATTCACAAACCAAATACGCATCACTCATTGAAACGCAACCTCGGTAAAACTTCTTAATTTTCTACTTTGCAATTGCCCCAGTGTTTGTGATCGCAACAACTCACTGGCACGCATGCCGATGCGCAAATGT
>SHXN01000017.1 GCA_009693305.1 Limnohabitans sp. | reverse complement strand
AACTAGTCCCATTGGTACCGATTTGTACTTATGTACTTTTCGGTACCAGCTGGTACCGTGAGCAACTCAATCTAGTACATGTACAAATTAGTACCTAGCTCTTTAGAGCGGTACATTTGTACATGTATTGATCCTTGTCTTTGGGCTGGTACTGACTTGTATTTTTTATTGCGTTGAAATTATTAACTTATATGTGCCCCAGATGTACCTTTTAAGGGGGACATTGATGTTTTGCATTGTGAAATTAATTGATTGGGAAACTCAACGCTATTGCGTTGATTGGTTCTGACTTGAAAGGCTTTTTAAAAGCCTCTCTTTTTCTTTTTCAAGCTCACTAATCAAGTGATTAACGGTTTGCAGTTTTATCTCAATGGGTTGTCTTAAATAAGTTTGAGGCATCCTGAGATAAGGCTCCTCATTGAGTGAATACACAAACCCAAAGTAAGCAACATTGTTTTTCATACCCTACCCCATTACAGACAACTACTGACCCAATAAAACTTTAAGGTTGAGGGGGGTAGTAGATTGAGACGCGCCCCCTCGGTCACGCTGAAAGGATTGTTAGCGGTCAGTAAGCTTTAAGGCGGAACCGCTAACTAACAAAACTTGTTTACATCTACTAGGCTTGCAAGCATTTGTAATGAGTACACCGCCTCCACAAACTAAATATTGCCACTTTCTTTAAAACTCCGCAATAGGGCAATCTAGACTTTTTCAAACTAACTTTTATGGAGGTTGGCGGTACCCGCAAAAACTTCAAACCCTCGATCGGGGTACCCCCCCGCACTCGAAAACCAAAATACCCCCAACTATGTCAAAGATACCCCCAAAAATACCCCCAACTACTTCTAGCTTCAATTAGAATTAGTTGGACTACAAAAGACGAGTAATAGTGGTTTTCAGAGAGGAAATCGTGGCAAAAAAGAAAAAAGCCAGAACTCTTTGGAAGGTTCTGGCTTTTGAAATGGTGCCGATTGTCGGATTCGAACTGACGACCTACCGCTTACAAGGCGGTTGCTCTACCAACTGAGCTAAATCGGCTAAAACGATATTCTAACCAAGGTATGTAAGCTGGTAAGCGATTGGTAAAAAATTATTTAACACGCTTGAGCTTGGGTCGCTTGGAGCTTGGGCTTCTGGGCGGGGGATCTTTGTCTTCATGGCTCTGCTGTTGTGGCTCAGAACGGGCCAACGACAATCCATAATGGGGCCTGGTTTGACCTGGCGGAATTTCGGTGGAGTTGGGCGTTGTACTGGAAGCAACTTGAGGTTGAGAACCATCAACCACAGAAAATGACATGCCTTGACCGTTTTCACGTGCGTAGATAGCAATCACACGACCCATGGGCACCATGATGTCGCGCGCGACGCCAGCAAATCGGGCTTTGAATTCGATGAAGTCATTGCTGAGATTGAGATTGCTGGTGGCATCAAAGCTGATGTTGAGAACGATCTCGCCGTTGTTGACATATTCGCGAGGCACCTTAACCGTTTCGTCCACCAAAACAGCCACATAAGGTGCGAATCCATTGTCGGTACACCACTCGTAGAGAGCGCGAATCAAATAGGGGCGCGTTGATGTGGAGTGAACGGGGCTGATCATGATTGAATTTATTTTCTCATAACCTTTTCGGGGGGCGTTAATGCTTCAATGTACGCGGGTCTTGAAAAAATGCGCTCGGCGTATTTGAGCAATGGGGCTGCATTTTTAGACAACTCGATGCCATAGTGGTCGAGACGCCACAACAAGGAGGCAATGGCAACATCGAGCATTGAAAAGTTTTCACCCAACATGAATTTGTTTTTAAGAAAGATGGGCGCTAATTGGGTCAAGCGATCACGAATGTGTGAACGTGATTTTTCAAGCGCTTTGTCATTGGGTTTGTTGTTACGGTTTTCTAAGATAGAAACATTGGTGAACAACTCTTTTTCGAAGTTGAGCAAAAACAAGCGAACGCGTGCACGGTCAACAGGGTCTCCAGGCATCAATTGAGGATGAGGAAAACGCTCGTCGATGTATTCGTTGATGATGTTGGATTCGTAAAGAATTAAATCACGCTCAACCAAAATTGGAACTTGACCATAAGGATTCATCACGTTGATGTCTTCGGGCTTGCTGTAGAGATCAACATCGCGAATTTCAAAATCCATGCCTTTTTCAAACAACACAAAACGGCAACGATGCGAAAAAGGGCAGGTTGTGCCAGAGTACAAAACCATCATAGAGTAGGCTCCTGAAAATCAAAAAGAGTGACAAGCCCTGCCTGTCACTTCGAATACGCGTTAGGAAAATAATCGCAATGCAATGTGTGTACTAGCGAACGTGCTTCCAATAGGACGCGTTGAGTCGCCAAGCTAAAACCATGAATCCAAGCAAAAACAATACGACCCAAACACCCACACGAACGCGTGTGTTTTGGGAAGGCTCGCCCATCCACTGCAAATAACCGACCAAATCTCCGACTGCTTGATCGTATTGTGCAGAAGACATTTTGCCTGGTGTGACTTGTTGCCACCCTTTAAAAACATGTGTTTCGTGACCGTGCTCTGCTACGGTTTCAAAAACGGGGGTGCGAACGCCTTGTAGTTCCCAAAGAACATGTGGCATGCCAACGTTAGGAAATGCCAAATTGTTCCAACCCGTTGCCTTGGTGTCATCAGCATAATAGGTTCGCAAATAAGTGTAGAGGTAATCAGCACCTGTGCCGCCGTGACCCGATCGCGAACGCGCAATAACGGTGAGGTCGGGTGGATTGGCACCAAACCACTCTTTGGCTTGTTTGGGGTCGATGGCCGCCTTCATGGTATCGCCCACTTTTTCAGTGGTGAAGAGCAGGTTGTCTTTGATTTGTTGCTCTGTGAGTCCAATATCGGTTAAGCGGTTGTAGCGCATGTAAGCCGCAGAGTGACAATTAAGGCAATAGTTGACAAATAGCTTGGCGCCATTTTGTAATGCGGCCAAGTCATTGGTTCGATTGGGCGCTTTGTCCCAATGGAATTCTTCACCGCCCGATGCTTGCGCTCCAATAACCACGCCAACTGTTAAAAGCAAACTGAGTAATATTTTTTCCATGATGTTGTTTTCTCCGTCGGCTCAGTACGCGGAAAAAGTAACGCGATCGGGAACTGGCTTGGTTTGACCCACGCGACTCCACCAAGGCATTAACAAGAAGAATCCGAAATAAAAGAGCGTACCCAATTGTGAAACACGTTCGCCGATGAGTGAAGGTGGTTGAACCCCAAAGTAGGCCAGTATCACAAAGTTGATGGCGAAAATGCCGTACAAATATTTGTGCCAATCGGGACGATAACGAATCGATTTAACTTCGCAGTAATCGAGCCAAGGCAAAAAGAAAAGAATCGCGACTGCGCCACCCATGACGACCACACCCCAAAACTTTGCGTCAATGGCCTGCATCAACACAGCGAGGACCACTGCACCGCCAACCACTACGCCTTTTAAAACAATTGGCATAGCGGTTCGAGTGAATGCTAAATAAGCACCAGCCAAAACACACATGATGAGCACGTACATCATTTCACTGGTGATGGCTCTGAGCATGGAGTAATAAGGTGTGAAATACCAAACGGGGGCGATATGTGTAGGTGTTTTGAGTGGGTCGGCTGGAATAAAGTTGTTGTATTCCAAAAAGTATCCGCCAAATTCGGGCGCAAAGAAAATAATGGCCGTAAATATCAACAAGAAACCGCTCACGCCTAGGATGTCATGAACCGTGTAATAAGGGTGAAACGGAATGCCATCAACGGGGTGGCCTTGTGCGTTTTTGTTGGCTTTGATTTCGACGCCATCGGGATTGTTAGATCCAACTTCATGCAATGCAATGATGTGTGCAACAACCAAGCCTAAGAGGACCAAGGGTACTGCAATCACGTGAAAACTAAAGAATCGATTGAGGGTTGCATCGCTCACAACATAATCGCCGCGAATTAGCAAGGCCAAGTCTGGGCCCACAAAGGGTATTGCTGCAAATAAATTGACGATCACTTGTGCGCCCCAATAAGACATTTGCCCCCATGGCAACAAATAGCCCATGAATGCTTCTGCCATTAAACATAGGAAGATGGCGCAACCAAAAATCCAAACGAGTTCGCGAGGCTTGCGATAGGAGCCATAAATGAGACCTCGGAACATATGCAAATAAACCACAACAAAGAATGCAGAAGCACCCGTGGAATGCATATAACGAATGAGCCAACCCCAGGGAACATCACGCATGATGTATTCAACCGATGCAAATGCCAAGGCCGCATCGGGCTTGTAATGCATGGTGAGGAAAATGCCAGTGACGATTTGAATAACCAACACCAACAAAGCTAATGCGCCGAAGAAATACCAAAAGTTAAAATTTTTGGGTGCGTAGTACTCAGAGAGATGCTCTTTGTACATTTTGGACAAGGGAAAGCGATTGTCCACCCAGTTGAGAAGTTTTTCTGCAATGGGTGCGTTGGGGGATGTTTCTTTGAATTCAGCCATGGTGTTTCCTATCAGGCCTTTTTATCTTCGCCGATCAACAGCTTTGTGTCGGACAAGTACATGTGGGGAGGAACCTCGAGGTTGTCGGGCGCAGGTTTGTTTTTGTAAACGCGTCCTGCCATATCAAACGTCGATCCGTGGCAAGGGCATAAAAATCCACCATTCCAGTCATCTGGCAATGAGGCTTGAGCGCCTGTTTGAAATTTGTCTGAAGGTGAGCAACCCAAATGCGAGCAAATGCCAACGCCTACAAAAATTTCTGGCCAGATAGAGCGTGCTTGATTACGAGCGTATTCGGGCGTGAGTTCTGATGGATTACGTTTAGACTGTGGGTCGGCCAGCAAAGCTTCGGTCTTTTTGAGGGACTCGAGCTGCTCAGGCGTGCGTCTAACAATCCATACGGGTTTACCACGCCACTCAACGGTTAGTTTTTCGCCGGGTTTGAGCGCGGAGATGTCAACTTCGACAGCGGCTCCAGCGGCTTTGGCACGCTCTGAGGGCTGAAAGGTGCTGACAAAGGGAATGGCGGCGGTTACGCCACCGATTGCGCCTGCACAGCCGGATGCAATGATCCATGTGCGTTTGCTGTTGTCTGCTGGGGTGTCACTCATTGTGATATCCTTGATGATCGTCTCTGATATAGGGTCAACCCTCTATTGTATAGGAGCAAAGGTATAGATTTTTACGCCACGCGGGTCAAAACATGCTGGCTCGTAAGTCTGACGAAAGATAGGGGCTATATTTGTAAGGTTATCAGTGGACGAGTCGCTTGGCCATTTGGATTGCAGCCACCATACTTTGGGCTTGAGCCCTCGCCCCTCCAGCCAAATCCAAGGCGGTGCCGTGATCGGGGCTGGTTCTAACAAATGGCAAGCCCAAGGTGATATTGACACCCTCATCCAGTCCCAAATATTTGACGGGTATGAGCCCTTGGTCGTGGTACATGGCAATCACCACATCAAATTCACCTTTTTTTTGTGCTGTGTGCCTGGCGCGCATAAAAACCGTATCGGGAGAAATCGGACCGTGGACATCGATATTTTTTTGTTTGGCCTGCTCAATCGCTGGCGCAATGATATCTATTTCTTCACGCCCCATTACTCCGCCTTCGCCCGCATGAGGGTTGAGGCCCGCAACTGCAATGCGGGGTTTTTGATTTAATATTTTTTGTAAATCGTAGTGCGTGATCTCAATCGTTTGCAAAACTTGTTGCAAGGTGACTGCATCGAGCGCATCTCGCATGGAGACATGAATACTCACCAACACGGTTCGCAATGATTCATTAGCAAGCATCATTCGGACGGGCACTTGTGCAATGTCTAAACCTAAAAATTGAGCCGTTTGTTGTTGCAATATTTCGGTGTGGCCTGGCAATTGAACGCCCGCCATAGACAACGCTTGTTTGTGCAGTGGGGCGGTCACTATTCCCGTGATTTGTTTTGACAATGCCGCTTGCGTGGCCCATATCAAACTGTCGTAAGCCACTTGTCCTGTTTGCGCGCTGATTTGTCCTGGCGTTGCCAAGCCTTTGACTGTTGTCGCTTGCAGTACAGGAATCACAGCAGGTGGATGATCCATGGCTTGTTGTGGATGCGAAATCGTTTCTATTTTTAAACCCGTTAACTGGGCTTGATCGATCCATTGCAATGCACGATGCATGGTGCTGACATCGCCAACGACAAAACAGTTTGCTCCGATTTTTTGTTGTGCAAACGATTGAATAATAATTTCTGGCCCAATACCTGCGGGGTCACCGATGGTGATGGCCCATGGAAGCATTGGATGAGTTGCCATGGTTCAGGCAGGATTATCAATGTCAATAAACTGATGCGTGATGCCCAGCGATTGAGCCACATGTGCGGCAACGGCGGGCGCACCATAACGCTCAGTAGCATGATGACCGCAAGCCAAAAATGCAACGCCTGTTTCTCTTGCCAAATGCGCTTGTGGTTCAGAAATTTCGCCCGTTATAAATACATCCGTACCAGCGGCAATGGCCGATTCAAAATAACTTTGCGCACCGCCCGTGCACCATGCCACGCGGCGAATAGCACGCCCATCTCCGGCAACGCACAAAGGAGATCGATCAATAGCGCTTTCAATTTGATTAGATAGTTGTTGCAAGCTTGAGCCTGAAAAATTTCCAATGAATCCCAATTCTTGCTCGCCAAATGTTTGATCGTGTTGTAAACCTATTTGGAGTCCTAATTGTGCATTGTTACCCAATTGCGGGTGAGCATCAAGTGGCAAGTGATAGGCCAATAAATTAATGTTATGCTGGAGAAGCAAGGATACTCTTTGTTTGAGCCAACTGGTGAGCGTGCCGTCTTGACCACGCCAAAACAAACCATGGTGAACAAAAATGGTGTCGGCTTTTGCATCAACCGCGGCTTGTATCAAAGCCAAGCTGGCTGTAACGCCGCTGACCATGTGATGCACAACTAGCTTACCCTCCACTTGTAAACCATTGGGCCCGTAATCTTTGAATCGTTGCGGCTGCAACAATGCATCACAGGTTTGAATCAGCGTTGTGCGGTCCACCATATCAGCGTTTGCTTGGCCGCACTTTGGGGCGTTGCGCGGGTGTGATGTTGATATCAAGCGTATCGTCTTTGCGTTGCAACTTAAATGAAGTCACTTGACCTGGCTGGAGTTCTGCAACGCGCGACAACAATTCACCCACCGTTGAGACGTCTTTGTTGTCAACTTTTAGCAAAACATCGCCTGGTCGAACGCCTGCTTTGTGTGCAGGTGCATTTTGTAAAACACCGGCTACCACCACGCCTTGCGTTTGTTTCACACCAAATGTTTGTGCCAATTCTGGCGTGAGCTCTGTGGGCTCCACGCCAATCCAACCGCGTGTAACTTGACCGTCGCGCACGATGCCTTCCATCACTTGCTTTGCAGTGCTGACAGGAATGACAAAGCCAATGCCCATGCTACCGCCCGATTTAGAAAATATTGCTGTATTGATGCCTAAAAAATTACCTTGTGTGTCGACCAGTGCGCCACCCGAATTGCCAGGATTAATAGCCGCATCGGTTTGTATGAAGTTTTCAAATGTGTTGATGCCGAGTTGGTTGCGCCCCAATGCAGAAACAATGCCACTGGTGACCGTTTGACCCACGCCGAAGGGATTGCCGATGGCTAACACTTGATCGCCCACTTGCAATGCATCGGAGTTACCCCAAACAATCACAGGCAATTTATCCAATGAGATTTTGAGAACAGCTAAATCGGTATCGGGATCTGTTCCGATGACCTTGGCCATGGTGCGTCGACCGTCATTGAGCGTGACTTCGATTTCATCCGCGCCAGCGACCACATGGTTGTTAGTAAGCACGATGCCATCAGCGCTCACAATCACGCCACTGCCCAAGCCCGCTTGATTGGGGTCTTCTTCACCATTGAAAAAACGAAACCAAGGATCATTTCGCGATCCGTTATGTGGAGACTTTCTGCTGATGTTGATACTGACCACCGCAGGTGAGGCTTTTTTGGCGGCGGCACTGAAACTACCGACCACAAATGCACCGCCAGAAGGTGCCGCCTCTATGATGCTCACGCCTCTCCATGCACTGCTGCGCTGAACCCATTCGGGCTTGAGTGTGACCAGCACAAACCACAGGGCCAATACAACCGTGACCGATTGAGAAAACAAAAGCCAATAGCGCTTCATGATTTAACTCTTTTGTTCATCTGCACCCTCAACAGGTGCCTGTGTGTGTTTAATAAAAATTTGCGCAGCCCATATACCGATTTCGTAGAGAAAACACATCGGAATGGCCAAGGCCAACTGAGAAACGACATCGGGTGGTGTCACGATAGCCGCAATGATAAATGCCAACACAACAAAATAAGAACGAAAGTCTTTGAGCTTTTGAATGCTCACAATATTCATTCGCGCTAAAACGATCACCGCAATTGGCACTTCAAAGGCCAATCCAAATGCCAAAAACATGGTGAGGACAAAACTTAAATAGGCTTCGATATCAGGCGCAGCTGTGATGCTTGCAGGTGCGAAACTTTGAATGAATTTAAACACCTGACCAAACACAAAGAAATAACAAAAACACACGCCCACCATAAACAAAATAGTGCTTGATATCACCAATGGGAAGACTAATTTTTTTTCGTGACTATAAAGACCTGGTGCGACAAACGCCCATACTTGATACAAAACAAATGGCAATGCAAATAAAAAAGCGGCCATCAATAAAATTTTGAGTGGCACCATGAATGGAGAAATAACTGAAGTAGCGATTAATTTGGTGCCTGCTGGCAAATGCGCCACCAACGGCGCGGCCAAAATGTCGTACAACTCAGCAGGCCCTGGATACAGGCCCAAAATCAAACAGGTGACTGCAACAGCAATACTTGCTTTGACAATGCGGTCTCTCAATTCAATAAGATGCTGAACAAAGGGTTGCTCGGTGCCTGCGAGTTCGTCGGGCGGGGTTTGTGGGGTGTCAGACATAGGGATCAGAGTTGCTCCGGCATGCCTCTGGGTGGCGGTCTAAAGCGCGCCACGCGTGCCGCTCCAGATAAAGCCTTGGTGCGCACACCTTGTCTGGATTTGTACCACTGTGGAGTGGCTGATCTTTTGAGTCGCCATTTTTTGCTAGGGTGTCGGTATTCAGGAGGGGGTGGCTCCCATTTTTGGGCGGGCTCTGAATTTTCGAGACTGGCCGTGGTTTCTGACCAGCTTTTTTCAAAATCAGATGCCGTGTTTTGCGCCGATTGTTCTATATCTCGAGCGGCATTTTCAACCGTCTCTTTCATTTTTTTAAGTTCGTCTAAATCCATGGATTTATTGACTTCAGCTTTGACATCGGCCACATAGCGTTGCGCTTTGCCAATGAGTTGGCCTATGGTGCGCGCCACTCGTGGCAATTTTTCGGGGCCAATGACGATCAAGGCCACCACGCCAATGAGCGCAATTTTGGAGATACCAAGATCAATCATTCAGTATGTTCAATGCTTTTGTTTGGCTTCAACATCGATGGTGGTTTTGTCTGATGTTGTTGCGCTGACTTGTGTGGGTGGCGCAGAGGATGGCGTTGTGCCTGACGCGTCGGGTGGGGTAGAACCATCCTTCATGCCGTCTTTAAAGCCTTTGACGGCTCCGCCCAAATCTGAACCAATGTTTTTGAGTTTTTTGGTTCCGAAGACCAAAATAACAATCACCAGCACAATCAGCCAGTGCCATATTGAAAATGAACCCATGAAAGACTCCTAAAGAATGGGGAAATTCTATCCCCTCCAATGTTTGAATATAGGGGTGATGGTATCTCTTTCAACCACGCAACCAAGGACGAGGGCCACCCGTGACATGAAAATGGAGGTGATGCACCTCTTGGCCACCCTCTTTTCCAGTGTTGGTTACAACACGAAAGCCCCCCTCAGGGTAAGGGTTGCATCCCTCTTGTTGAGCCAATTGGGGGATGCACTGCATGAGTCGGCCCATCATTGCCTGATGTTCGGGCTCAATATGCGCCAAGCTGAGAATATGGACTTTGGGAATGACCAAAAAATGAATGGGTGCCCATGGATTGATGTCATGAAACGCGTAAATTTCTTCGTCTTCATAGACTTTGCGAGACGGAATTTGACCCGCAATGATTTTGCAAAAAATGCAATTGGAATCTCGACTCATCTTCACTCACCTTGTGATTCGCGATGTTGAGCTTCGCGCAAAGCCTTTTCGTCTAAGCCGCTCAATCCTTGACGACGAACCAACTCATCGATCACTTGTTGAGGGCCCGCCCCATAGTACGCCAACGCAATCATGGTGTGAAACCACAAATCAGCGACTTCACCGATTAATTTTTGCGGATCCCCGCCTGATTGCAAATCTTTGGCGGCCATTACAGTTTCTGTGGCTTCTTCGCCAATTTTTTTTAAAAAAGCATCGGGGCCTTTTTGCAACAAACGCGCCACATAACTGGTTTCGGGGTTGCCCCAGTTGATAGGCTTGCGTTGTTCAATGACAAGGGCGAGTCGGTTGAGGGCGTCTGTGGTACTCATAATCGATTATTTGTAAATGGTTTTGGGGTCTTGTAAAACAGCTTGTGTGACCAGCCATTTTCCACCTTCGGGCGAGTTTTGCCATTGTTGATAAAAACAACTGTGTCGCCCTGTGTGGCACGCAATACTGGGGTCGTGCCCTGTTTGCGTCACCGTTAAAAGAATCACATCGTTGTCGCAATCGAGTCGAATCTCATGCACCCGCTGAAGATGGCCTGACTCTTCGCCTTTGAACCACAATTTCTTGCGCGAGCGACTGAAGTAAACGGCTCGACCCAGTTGCGCTGTTTTTTCGAGAGCTTCTCGATTCATCCAAGCAAACATCAACACATCTTTGGTTGATTGTTCTTGCGCAATGACAGGCACCAATCCTTTGTCGTCCCACCGAATGACGTTTAACCAATCTGCAGTTGTTTTCATGGGATTCATTTTTAATTGCGAACAGGAATAGAGCGCGAACGCATGTGTTGCTTGGCTTGCGCAATGGTGAATTCACCATAATGAAAAATACTGGCACCCAACACAGCATCTGCGCCGCCAACTTGTATACCGTCGGCTAAATGATCGAGTGTACCCACGCCACCCGATGCAATCACAGGAACGGAAACCACATCACTGACTGCGCGTGTGAGTTCTAAATCAAAACCTGCTTTGGTGCCATCTCTGTCCATGCTGGTGAGCAAAATTTCCCCAGCACCAAGATCAGCCATTTTTTTGGCCCAAACTACCGCGTCAAGCCCCACATTTTTGCGGCCCCCATGACTGTATACGTCCCATCCTGCACCCATGGTCTGCCCTTGGTCATCGAGACGTTGTTCATCCAGGGGCGTTCTGCGCTTGGCGTCGATGGCCACCACGATGCACTGTGCGCCATATTTGGATGAGGCCTCTTGAATAACTTGAGGATTGGCAATGGCGGCGGAGTTGAAGCTGGTTTTATCTGCGCCCGCATTGAGTAATCGCCGCACGTCTTGAACCGTGCGCACACCACCACCCACCGTAAGCGGAATGAAAACTTGAGAAGCAACAGCTTCAATGATGTGCAAGATAAGATCGCGATTGTCCGAGGTGGCGGTGATATCTAAAAAAGTCAGTTCGTCCGCGCCTTGCTCGTTGTAACGAGCGGCAATTTCAACCGGATCACCCGCATCGCGGAGTTGCAAAAAATTAACCCCTTTGACAACTCTCCCACCTGTGACATCTAGGCAGGGAATGATGCGTTTGGCCAGCATGCTAGTTGCCAATCTCGTCGGCGAGTTCTTGTGCCTTTTCAAAATCGAGATCGCCCGAATAAATAGCGCGTCCGCAAATAACGCCTTGAATCCCTTCGTCTTCGACGGCGCATAGTTTTTTGATGTCTTCGATGCCAGATAAGCCGCCCGATGCAATCACAGGAATTTGAAGCGCTTGCGCCAATTTGACGGTGGCTTCGATGTTGATGCCGCTGAGCATGCCATCTCGCCCAATGTCGGTATAAATGATGGACTCAACGCCGTAGTCTTCGAATTTTTTGCCGAGATCGACCACTTCATGGCCCGTGAGTTTGCTCCATCCGTCGGTGGCGACTTTGCCGTCTTTGGCGTCAAGACCCACAATGATATGACCACCGAAAGCGCTGCATGCGTCTTTGAGAAAGCCTGGATTTTTGACGGCAGCCGTTCCGATGATGATGTATCGAATGCCGTTATCGATGTATTTTTCGATGGTGTCGAGATCACGAATGCCACCGCCCAATTGAATGGGAATATCGTCGCCTACCGTTGCAATGATTTTTTTGATCGAAGAAAAATTTTGGGGTTTTCCCGCAAAAGCGCCATTGAGATCGACCAAATGCAAGCGTCGAGCGCCCTGATCGACCCATTGCATGGCCATATCGGTTGGGTTTTCGCTGAAAGTGGTGGCTTGCTTCATGTCGCCTTGAACAAGGCGCACGCAATGGCCATCTTTTAAATCAATCGCAGGTATGAGGAGCATGTTGCAAAGGTAAGGTATAGAAATATGTCAGCGATGAATGTCGCTCAAGGATTCCAGACAAGAAAATTTTTGTAAAGAACGATACCAAATTGAGCACTTTTTTCAGGATGAAATTGCGTTGCGAAAATATTATCGCTTGTTATCGCAGATGTAAAGAGCACGCCATACTCGGTTTCCCCTGCAGTGTGGCGCGCATTAGACGGTAAAGCGTAAAAACTATGCACAAAATAGAAAAAACTGTTGTCGGGCACCCCATTCCAGATGGGGTGGGCCTGAGTTTGCCTGACCTGGTTCCAGCCCATTTGGGGCACTTTGAAGCGACTGCCGTCGGCTTGAAGTTGCCCGTTTAAGTTGAATTTGATCACTTGACCTGGGACGAGACCCAAGGCGGGGGTGCCTTCTGGGCCGTTGCCCTCGGCGCTGTGATCGAGAAGCATTTGCATACCCACACAAACGCCAAACATGGGCTTAGATCGTGCGGCTTCTAAAACAGCCTCGTACAGTCCAGAGTTGCGTAGTTCTTGCATGCAGTCACGCATGGCCCCTTGCCCTGGCAACACAATGCGATCTGCACCGCGCACATCCTCGGGCTTGGATGTAATTTGAACCTGAACATCGCTGCCTTTTGCGGCGTGCATAACGGCTTGCGCCACCGAGCGTAAATTGCCCATGCCGTAATCAATTACCGCAACAGATTTCAAAGAGATCCTTTGGTGGATGGAATTTGACCCACTGAGCGCGGATCGATTTCGAGAGCCGATCGCAATGCGCGCCCAAAGGCCTTGAATACGGTTTCAGCTTGATGATGTGCGTTTTCGCCTTTTAAATTGTCGATGTGCAAGGTAACAAATGCGTGATTGGCAAAGCCTTGAAAAAATTCGTAAGTGAGTTGGGTATCGAATTGCCCGATTAAGCCACTTTTAAAAGGCACATGCATCTCCAAACCGGGTCTGCCAGAAAAATCAATCACCACGCGGCTCAAGGCCTCGTCCAAGGGCACATAGGCGTGTCCATAACGGCGAATCCCTTTTTTGTCACCCACCGCTTGCGCAACGGCTTGTCCCAATGTGATGCCGACGTCTTCGACGGTGTGGTGTCCATCGATGTGTAAATCGCCTGTGGCTTGAATATTCAAATCGATGAGTCCATGGCGCGCAATTTGATCGAGCATGTGATCAAAAAAACCGATGCCTGTTTGGAGTTGGGATTGACCCGTTCCGTCGAGATTGATTTGAACCCTGATTTGGGTTTCACGGGTTTCGCGATTGACGTCAGCAGTGCGTGGATTCATGATGATGGACTTTGGTTTTTTTAAGACGATGCGCCAAGAATGTGTTGCAAGGCTTGGGTGAGCTGGGCGTTTTCTGAGGGTGTGCCAACGGTGAGGCGCAAACAACCGAGAAGCAATGGGTGCATTTTAGAAACGTTTTTCACCAAGATGCGGTGTGATTGAAGTTGATCGAACACAAATTGGGCTTGTTGATTGTCTTTTGAGAACCGAACCAAAATCATATTGGCTTGGCTTGGATAGGCTTTGGCATGCGGCATTTTTTGAATCGCCGCGATGAGTTTCTGTCGCTCATCACAAATGGACTTTGCTTGCTCGGCAAATGCGGCTTGATTTTCAAGAGCGAATATTACGCATTCTGAATTAAGAACGCTGATGTTGTAGGGCGGTCTGAGTTTGTCGATTTGATGGATGATATCGGCGTGACCGCACATGCAACCTAAGCGTACGCCCGCCAATCCAAACTTAGACAATGTGCGCATCAACAACACTTGCTGATTGGCCTGTGGATGATTTTTAATTTCATCCATCCATGTGCGACTCGAAAAAGGTTGATACGCCTCATCGATGACAACAAATCCACCATAGGCACTGACTTGCGCAATGAGACTACGCATCACCTCGGCATGCCATAAATTAGCTGTTGGGTTGTTGGGATACGCCAAATAAACAATGGAAGGGTGATGCTGAGCGATGGCTTGTGTCATGGCCACTTCATCGAGTTCGAAAGAGGGCGTGAGTGGCACGCCCACATAGGACACGCCCTGAAATTGCGCACTCATGGCATACATCACAAAGCCGGGCTCGGGCGCCAAAATTTTGGCCTCGGGAATATTGCACGCCATGGCTAACAATGAAATCAATTCATCTGAACCATTGCCCAGCATCAACGCATGATGCGCGGGCATTTGAATGTATTGACTCAATGCAGTTTTGAGATCTTCAACTCTTTGACCTGGATATCGATTAATGGCAACTGCACTTAATCGATATCCAAGCTTTTGTTGTAATGATGCGGGCAAAGGATATGGATTTTCCATCGCATCGAGTTTGATCATTCCTGCAGAGGGCTGAACAACGTACGCGTGCATAGATTGCACATCTTTGCGAATAAATTTTAATGAGGGTGATGTCATGAGGATTTGATCCGCATTTCTGCCGCACGCGCATGCGCTTGCAAGCCTTCACCGTGAGCCAATACCGAGGCAACACGACCTAATATTTGAGCGCCCGCTTCGCTCACCTCAATAATGCTTGAGCGTTTTTGAAAATCATAAACACCTAAAGGTGAACTGAACCTTGCTGTGCCCGAAGTGGGTAACACATGATTAGGACCCGCGCAATAGTCTCCCAAACTTTCGCTTGTGAAAGCACCCAAAAAGATAGCGCCTGCGTGTTTGAGCAAAGGCTCCCATTGATGAGGGTTTTGGCTCGAAATTTCGAGATGTTCGGGCGCGATGCGATTGCTGATGTCGCATGCCTCTTGCATGCTGCGCGTTTGAATCAGTGCGCCACGTCCATTGAGCGAGGCTTCGATGATGTCGCGTCGGGGCATGGATGGCAATAAACGATCAATGGATTGTTGGACTTGATTGATGTAAGACGCATCTGGACATAACAAAATACTTTGAGCCAGTTCATCGTGTTCGGCTTGACTGAATAAATCCATGGCTACCCAATCGGCAGGTGTGGTTCCATCTGCAAGAACCAATATTTCGCTGGGTCCCGCAATCATGTCGATGCCCACTTTGCCAAATACGCGACGCTTGGCCGAAGCAACATAAGCGTTGCCAGGGCCCGTGATTTTGTCGACCGCAGGAATAGTATTTGTGCCATAGGCCAATGCACCAATGGCTTGCGCACCACCAATCGTAAAAATGCACGACACGCCCGCCACATAAGCGGCGGCGAGCACCAATGGATTTTTTTCGCCTTTTGTTTGACCTGGCTTTGCAGGGGTTGGAACCACCATGATGATTTTGGCAACGCCCGCAACATACGCAGGAATTGCATTCATTAAAACACTGGATGGATAAGCGGCTTTACCACCGGGCACATAAATGCCAACGCGATCCAAGGGTGTGACTTTTTGGCCCAGCAGTGTGCCGTTTTCGTCCTTGTAAGACCAGCTTTCGCCGTTGGCTTTTTTTTGTGCTTCGTGATAGGTGCGAATGCGTTTCGCAGCGTCTTGCAATGCATTTTTTTGGTCGACAGGCAAGGACTCAAAAGCGGACTTTAACTCTTCAACGGTGAGAGTGAGCTCATCCATGTGTTTGGCATTCAATCCATCGAAACGATTGGTGTATTGAATAACAGCGGCGTTGCCATTTTTTTGAACATCGGCCAAGATATCAGTTACACGTTGCTCGATCGCTTCATCGGCTTGACTCGACCAATGCAAGCGCGATTGAAAGGCGTCTTCAAATTGAGAGTCTTGTGTGGAGAGTCGAAGGGGCTTGGCCATAAAAATATTATTTGCTTTGACGAGTCTGCGTCGCCTTTGCAAACGCATCAATGATGCGACGCAAGGGTTCTTGTTTGAGTTTGAGTGCGGCTTGATTGACGACCAATCGCGCACTGATGTCCATGATGCGTTCAACTTCAATCAAATGGTTGGCTTTGAGTGTGTTACTCGTAGACACCAAATCAACAATGCCATCGGCAATGCCCGTTAAAGGCGCCAACTCCATACTGCCATACAGTTTGATGAGGTCCACATGCACGCCCTTGGTGGCAAAGAAATCACGCGCAATGGCTGTGAATTTGGTTGCTACTTTTAATCGTGAGCCTTGTTTGACGGCTTGGTTGTAATCAAACCCTTGGCGCACGGCCACACTCATGCGGCACTTGGCGATTTGAAGATCCAGTGGTTGAAACAAACCTGCACCGCCGTGCTCAATCAATACATCCAAGCCCGTGACGCCTAAATCTGCGCCGCCGTACTGAACATAGGTAGGTACATCTGTGGCGCGCACCAACACCACGCGAACGTCGGGTTGATTGGTTTGCAAAATTAATTTGCGCGTTTTTTCGGGATCTTCGAGAACTTCAATACCCGCCGCTGCTAACAAAGGCAAGGTGTCATCAAAGATGCGGCCTTTAGAGAGTGCAATTGTGATGGTCATTGGATTCTTTCAATGTGAGCGCCCAAACCACACAGTTTGGTTTCCATTCGATCGTAACCACGATCGAGATGATAAATCCTATCGACAATGGTTTCGCCTTGTGCAACCAGCCCTGCAATCACCAAACTGGCCGACGCACGCAAATCGGTAGCCATCACGGTTGCGCCCGATAAATGCGGTACGCCCATTATGACCGCCACCTTGCCCTCAATTTGGATATGCGCGCCTAAGCGAACGAGTTCGTTGACGTGCATGAATCGATTTTCAAAAATGGTTTCTGTTACACGACTGCTGCCTTTTGCGATGGCATTGAGCGTCATGAACTGCGCTTGCATGTCAGTTGGAAAACCGGGGTATGCGGTGGTTCTAAAATTTTGTGCTTTGAGATATTGACTGGCAGGTGACTGAGAACGCACGCGAATACCGCCAGCGATGGCCTCGACCTCAACACCCGCGTTAACCAGCTTATCAATTACGGCTTCGAGATGATCAAAGCGCGCGTGACGTAGCACCACATCACCGCCTGTTGCAGCAACAGCGCACAAAAATGTGCCCGCTTCGATGCGATCTGCGACCACTTGATGCGTTGCGCCATGAAGTTTTTCAACGCCTTCAATATGAATGCGACTGGTGCCATGGCCTTGAATTTTTGCGCCCATAGCAATTAACAACTCGGCGAAGTCTGGAATTTCTGGTTCTTGCGCCGCGTTCTCTAAAATGGTTTCGCCTTGCGCCAATGCGGCCGCCATTAAAAAATTTTCGGTGCCTGTGACGGTAACCATGTCGGTGGCGATGCGCGCGCCTTTGAGTCGTGTGCGACTTGGTGGTAACTTGGCCAACATATATCCGTGCTCCACATCAATGACGGCACCCATGGCTTGCAAACCTTTGATGTGTTGATCGACGGGTCTTGAACCAATCGCGCATCCACCAGGCAAAGAAACTTTGGCGTGACCAAACCGCGCCAGCAAAGGACCCAAAGCCAAAACAGAAGCGCGCATGGTTTTGACCAATTCGTAGGGTGCTTCTTGAAGATGCAGGGGTGCCGCATTAAGTTCGATGCGCCCCTGTTCGTCACGAGTCACTTCAACGCCCATGTTTTTAATGAGCTTGATCATGGTGGCCACATCTTGCAAGCGCGGCACATTGTTGAGCACAACGGGTTGATCCGTGAGGAGGGCGGCACACAATTGTGGAAGCGCAGCATTTTTTGCGCCCGAGATGATTACTTCACCGTTGAGCGATTGGCCGCCTTGTATGCGTAATTTATCCATTGTGATTGTGAGTGATGTTGATCGATGTTTAAGACTGCGCAGCCCATTCGGCGGGCGTGTATGTTTTCATTGAAAGTGCGTGCACTTCATCGGTATGCATTTTTTGACCCAAGGTGGCATACACCAATTGATGCCTTTGAATCAATCGCCGACCTTCAAATTCTTTTGAAACAATGGTTGCGTACCAATGCCTTCCATCGCCTTCAAGGGTGATGCGTTCGCAAGACAATCCTTGCTTGATCAGTGATTGCAAATCATCAGAAGTCATGCGATCAACCCCTTATCTTGAATCCGATTTTTAATAAGTGCAATGCAATTGCACTCACCACAAACCAAGCGGATCCGACCAACAACAAACTCAACCAAGGCGACACATCGCTTTGACCAAAAAAGCCATATCTAAATCCATCGATCATATAAAAGAATGGATTGAAGTGACTCGCGGTTTGCCAAAAATGAGGAAGCGAATGAATGGAGTAAAAAACACCGCTTAAAAAAGTCATGGGCATGATGACAAAATTTTGAAAGGCCGCCATTTGATCGAATTTTTCGGCCCATAAGCCTGCAATCACACCCATCGCGCCCAACATACCTGCGCCTAAAAATCCAAAAATTAAAATCCACCAAGGCGCAACCACTTGCAAGGGCGTGAACCACATCGTGACACATAAAACACCCAAGCCAACGGCCACGCCACGCACCATTGACGACAACACATAGGCGCAAAACCAATTCCAAGGACTCAAAGGCGTGAGCAAGATAAAAACCAAATTGCCCATCATCTTGCTTTGAATGAGTGAGGACGAACTATTGGCAAATGCATTTTGCAAAACACTCATCATCACCAAGCCTGGAATTAAAAATGATGTGTAAGAAACACCGTCATACACTTGAACACGGTCTTCGAGTACATGTCCAAAAATTAATAAGTACATCAATGCAGTGAGCACAGGTGCAGCAACCGTTTGAAAAGCAACTTTCCAAAATCTTAGTATTTCTTTGTAAAAAAGCGCTTGCCAACCTTTCATGACGATGACCCCATCACGTCCAGAAAAACGTCTTCTAAATCGGCTTTTCTAATTTCAATGTCTTGCGCTTTTAAACCCGCCAAGCGCACCGCTGATAAATAGTTTTCGATTTGTTGTGCATCGTTGGCTGGAAATTGAACAATGCGTCCCGTGATGCGCGCTTGCGCCGCCAATTCCGGTGGGAGTTGCGCGTCGAGTTTGAATCGCAACACATTACTCGATGCGTTTTTGAGCAAACTGCTGGTGTAATCGAGTGCCACCACCTGACCTTGTTTGAGCATGGCAATTCGTCCACACAAAGCCTCGGCTTCTTCTAAATAATGCGTGGTGAGCAAAACTGTATGGCCCTCTCGATTGAGTTTGGCGATGAATTGCCACAAGGTTTGGCGCAACTCCACATCAACACCTGCCGTGGGTTCATCCAAAACAATAACAGGCGGCTTGTGAACCAACGCCTGTGCAACCAAGACGCGTCTTTTCATGCCGCCCGAGAGTTGTCGCATATTGCTGCTGGCTTTATCGGTGAGGCCCAAAGAGTTGAGCAATTCATCAATCCAATCGTCGTTTTTAGAAATTCCAAAATAGCCCGATTGAAATCGCAAGGCTTCTCGAACATTAAAAAAAGGATCAAAAACCAACTCTTGCGGAACCACGCCTAATTGCATGCGTATTTTTGCGGCGTCTTGCTCAACGTCCAAGCCATTGACCACAATGCGTCCCGAGGTGGCTTTGGCTAAACCCGCCAAAATACTGATTAAGGTTGTTTTCCCCGCGCCATTGGGGCCTAAAAGACCAAAAAATTCGCCTTTTTCGATATCAAAGCTCACGCCATCGAGCGCTTGCAAAGAGCCTCGTGGTGTTTGAAATGTTTTCGATACGGATTGAAATGAAAGTGCGGGCATGACAGCCTGCCATTCTAAGGCCTGGGAGCATGAACCCTGATGAATAAAGGCTGGGCCAACAACTGATCGACGCCATAGACCTTGGCCAACGAATGCGCCAAGGGGGGAAGTCCCGTAATTTGGCAAGTTGAGCCCACCTGTTGCGCTTGACGCAAACACGCCAAAAGAAAGGCCAAGGCCGATGAATCGAAATCTTTAAGGGCTGATGCGTTAATCTCAATCGCATCATGCGCTGTGATGCGCGACTTGAACGAGTCCCATTGAGCCTGAGCCTGTAAACCCGTTAATTGCGCAGGCAACTGAAGTGTTTTCATTTGCGGGCGTTGCTTTTGTTGCGCTCAGTAAGCGTATTGATGAGCCCATCGATGCCTTTGGCATTGATTTCTTGCGCAAACTGTCCGCGATAGGTTTCAACCAACCATACGCCCAAAATATTGAGGTTGTAAATTTTCCAGCCCGTTCCTTGAAAAGGTGTTTTTTCGAGGCGGTAATCAATTTGAATGGGCTCACCTTTGCCCACAATTTCGGTACGCACCACGACTTCAGTGTCTTGTTCGTTCATGCGCATCGGTTTGAGTTGTGTAGTTTGATCTTTGACTTGCGCCAATGCGCCCGCATAACTGCGAATCAGCAATAGCTTGAACTCTTCTTGCAATCTTTTTTGTTGTTCTGCACTGGCTTGCCGCCAAGCGGGGCCTACAGCAGCAGACGTGATACGCTGAAAATTGAGATGCGGCATGACGCGCGAATCAACCAACACACTGATTTTGTTGATATCGCCAGTGCGCAAAGAAGCATCCGCGCGAACGGTATCCAACAACTCAGTAGACAGGCGACGAATGAAGCCGTCAGGCGTTTCATCGGCGCACCATGCGAAATTGAATAAAACAGAACAACCCAAGCAAATAATAAAAAAGAATTTTTTGATTAATGAGTGATTAGCCATGAGAAATAAATGATGTCAGTTTAAAAAATAATCAATCGGGTGGATTGCCGTCCCACACATCATTTTTCCGTTTTTGTAAATAAAAATCACGCAAAAAGCTGTAGGGATCTAAAGCGATTTCACCCATTTGTTCTTCAGCTGATAAATAACTTGCCCGACGAGCCAATAAACGAATTGCAGTGACAGAGTTTCTAGCGTTTATGGGGTCGACATAATGCACGGGATCGGCCATTGTATCAATCGAAAAATAAGACAGGCCGTCTCTCACGGTTGACGAACCTAAAAATGGAATGATGATATAGGGGCCCGCAGGCAGGCCCCAATAACCTAAAGTTTGGCCAAAGTCTTCGGAGTGTTTTTGTATGCTGATATTGGACGCCACGTCAATCAAGCCTAAAACACCCACGGTGGAGTTGATGAGCACACGCAAGCAACTGTCGACGGTTTGTTTGGGTTTTAATTGCAATGCATTATTGATGGCAGACCCAACATCTTTGAGGTTGCCAAAAAAATTACTGACGCCTGTTTGAACCGTCTTGGGTGTGGAGGCTTTGTAACCTTGGGCAATGGGTTTGAGCGCGGCTTTGTCAATCGCTTGATTGAATGCATCGACTTTTCTGTTGATGGTCTCTAAAGGATCATCAGGATTCGCGCCCGTGATACTTGCGCAACCAGAGCACAACACCACCAATCCAACAGCGATCAAAGAAATCAAACGCATGATAGTTACTTTACGGCCGGCACATCGGTCGCCTTGTTATACAAAAATTGACCTAAGAGGTTTTCTAAAACCACAGCCGATTGAGTTGCTTGGATGCGATCGCCCTTGGCTAGCATTTTGTCGTCGGCGCCTGCGTCAATACCAATGTATTGTTCGCCTAATAAACCACTGGTGAGAATTTTGAGAGAACTGTCTTTGGGAAACACATAGCGATCGTCTAAGGTGATGATGACTTGTGCTTGATAGGTTTTGTCGTCAAAGCGAATGTCTTCAACGCGTCCAACCACCACGCCTGCACTTTTGACGGCGGCTTGTTTTTTGAGTCCGCCAATGTTGTCAAACATGGCGCTGACACGATAAGCCGTGCGCCAATTGAGGCTGAGTAAATTGGCTGATTGAAGTGCTAAAAATAAAATAGCAACCAAACCGATTGCGACAAAGAGTCCGACCCAAATATCATTTTTTGATTTTTGCATCATTGAATCCTTTATAAACTGAACATGGCCGCAGTGAGCACAAAGTCCATGGCCAATACTGCGAGAGATGCAACCACCACGGTTCGTGTGGTGGCGCGTGAAACACCTTCGGGCGTGGCCTGCGTCTCATAACCTTGAAACAAGGCAACAAATGTAACGGTGACGCCAAATACAAAACTTTTGACGACGCCGTTGCCCACATCGGCCCATACATCAAC
>SHXN01000016.1 GCA_009693305.1 Limnohabitans sp. | reverse complement strand
GTGAAGTTTCTGGAATCAGTTTTGTATTTCCACCAAAAGGGTAGTACAAATCGTTGAACGTGGGGGCCATGAAACCGGTTGATACAGAGCCAAGAAAACGCAATTGATCCGTGATCAAATAGCTGTAGCCACCGTACCCTGTGTTGTTATTGCCAAAATCAGAATATTGATCTTGCCTAGTGTTGAGTTGAATTTGGTGTTTATTCAAGTTTAAATGATAGCCCAATCGAGCAGAATGAATGTCGCGCTCAGTTTTGCCATACTTAGTACTTAAGCTACTTATTTTTTGATTGGTACTTTCGTAACCACTTGTAATGGTATTGATTTCGTTAGGCTTCCAAACCAAACCAAGCGTAGATACATTTTTAGTAGACTTAACAACAAAAGGAAACGCACTTAAAAATCCATTTAGATCATCGCTCGATTGAGCAAGACTCAAGCTTGCGGTTAATTCTTTGGATGGATTTAAAAAACCGCTAATTGCTGAATTTTTCAGAATTGATTTAGACTCATCAGCTTGGGAAGATGGTCCAAACTCGCTGTCAAATTGAGTGTTCATACGTAGTTCATTAAGTGATAACGACACCCCCCCCCGCTCTAGTGTTTGAGATAAACTGACATTGGTTGCTTTTAGATTGAATCCATCTTTATCTGGATTGGTACCAGGTCGCTGAGCCTGATTAATGGTATTGAAGCCTTTATTTTGCGCATTTTCTGCTGAAGCAGCTATAGCAAGACCAGAATCCCAACTTTTACCTGCTCCACCTTGCAAACTGCGATACCCAAAAGAGCCCAGTTGGGTTTGCACTTGTTGCCAATCTTTTTTAGTGTTTTTAGTGAAGATATTAATCACACCACCCATTGCAGAACTTCCATACAAACTTGATACGTTACCACGCACAATTTCAATCCGATCAATTGAAAACAAGGGTAACGCTTCAAGAGGTACGGTGTTGAAATTTAAATTATTTAGAGGGATACCATCAATTAAAACGAGAACATGTCGGGACTCAGATCCACGCAAAAATACATTTGACAAAGTTCCCATTCCACCGTTTTGAGCTATTTCAATTCCAGTAAATTGTGAAAGTAACGAGGGCAAATCCAAGGCTCTTGATCTTTGTATTTGCTCTTGTGTAATCAAAGTGGTTGCAGGAATAGCGTCTTGGACTGCTTGCTCAACTCGATTAGCTGTTACAACAGTTTCCTCTAAAAGAGGCGAGTTAGAAATTTGACCCAAAGAAAAAAACGAAACTGAGATGGCCGATGCAAAAGCAATGAGCCTTTTCGGAGATATAGATTTCATTATGATTGACCAAAAAATAACCCCTAGCCCCGTTCCCCGACAGTCCTTGGGTATTAAACGACACGTATACGTGTTATCGCCTTGTTGGCCGGTATCCGGGCTTACGAAAACAACCTTATCCGCCTTCCCAGATACTTATTCAAGGTATCCAGTGGCTTTTGTGGACAAAGGGAAACGGGGTGAACCGTTTGTTCGTTTGACCGTTGCGGGGGCAGCGCAGGCTGACCGATGTCAGGGACCAAGCACAGAAGTGCAAAGACCTGAAAAAGCTCCTGCTTCCCGTTAAACTGAGGCGTGTGAACCACACCTCGAGCACCAACAGAAGATATTATATTCCTGAATTGAAGTCTCCCCTTAAAATAACCCAATGTCCCAATCTCCCCTGATAGGCCCGATTGTTGAGCGCGTTGAACGATTGCTATTGCGATACGACGAACTCAAACGCACCAACGATCTGCTCAACATACAACTTAATCAAGTGACGCAAGAGAGAGATTCGCTCAAATCACGTTTGAGTGCTGCACGTGCACGCATTGACGCATTGCTGGATCGCATTCCTGCCGATGCCACCACCAAGGATGCGCCATGAAACAAGTCGAAGTTCAAATCATGGGACAAAGTTACATCTTGAGTTGCCCAGAGGGTGGCGAAATGCGCTTAGAAGAAGCCGTTCGCAAAGTGGACGAAGCTATGTGCAAAATCAGAGGTACTGGAAAAATAAAAGCCAGAGACCGAATCGCTGTGTTGGCCGCACTCAATCTTGCCTTTGATATTGGTCAGCAACCTGCGGGTGGATCCAGCAGCAAAGTAACCGAATCAACCCTTAGCAATTTATTGCATCGCATGGATACCGCATTGGCCGACGATGGCCAATTGCTTTAATTTTTTCAATCCACAAATACAACAGACCCGCTTCGTGGACTCTTCTACAATATCCTTGTCTGCAAGTCTTTTGGGCTTTATATTCCTTGAACCAATGCTTTCTGAGCCAGGGCTTGGAACATCATCGAGTGAGCGTGACCGTCTCGCGTCAGATGATCCCAACACCCGATTGACCTCGCCCACCTGAACCTACCGTTCAGGGTGACGGCCCATTAGCCCTTGCAGACACCTTTTATTTATACGTTCTCTTTCATGGCCATCAGTTGACCACCACCATAGCTACCGACTTGTGGTGCTTCGCCTCCACCCGTCACTCGCACTGCGCAATATTTAAATTCAGGAATTTTTGCAAATGGATCTAATGCAGCATTGGTGAGTTTGTTAATCGCCGCTTCAAAATAACAAAATGGCACAAACACAGAACCGATGGGTGTGTTTTCATCGGCACGTGCATACAAGGTAACTGATCCACGTCGGGATTGAATGGTCACCACTTGACCCGCTTGCAATTGGCGATCGATCAAGTCTTTCGGATGGAACATCGCCACTGGATCGGGTTCAATGGCATCCAACACGCTAGCGCGTCGCGTCATACTGCCGGTATGCCAATGCTCGAGTTGTCGGCCTGTGATGAGCACCATGGGGTAATCTTCATTGGGTTGTTCATTGGCAGGAATGATATCGGCGGGCACAAACAAACCTTTGCCCGTTTCACGGGGAAAGGTCTGATCAAACACCACCGATTGACCGGGGTCACCTTCTTGTTGACAAGGATAGGTGACGGCATGCTCACGCTCCAATCGATCCCATGTGATGCCTGCAATGCTGGGCATCGTCAATCGCATTTCATCAAACACTTGACTCACGTGCGTGTAGTTCCAATCGAGTCCGAGTTGTTGTGCCATTTGTTGAATGATCCACAAATCGGGCTTGGCGATGCCCGGTGGTTGCAAGGCTTGACGACCCATTTGCACCAATCGATCGGTATTGGTGAACGTGCCATTTTTTTCGGGAAATGCGGTGGCCGGAAGAATCACATCTGCGAGATAGGCGGTTTCAGTTAGAAAAATATCTTGAACCACCAAATGTTCGAGGGCAGCTAACGATGCGCGTGCATGATTAGCGTCGGGGTCAGACATCGCAGGGTTCTCACCCATGATGTACATACCTTTGATGACACCTGCATCAATGGCGTACATCACTTCAACAACGGTGAGTCCTGGTTTGTCATCCAAGGTGCCCGCTGGCAATTGCCATGCTTTTTCAAATTTGGCTCTTGCAATTGGGTCGATGACGCGTTGGTAATCGGGATACATCATCGGTATCAAACCAGCGTCGGATGCGCCTTGCACATTGTTTTGACCGCGCAGTGGATGCAGTCCTGTGCCAGGTCTTCCAATTTGTCCCGTCATGAGCGCGAGTGAAATCAGACAACGCGCATTGTCTGTGCCGTGCACGTGTTGCGACACGCCCATGCCCCACAAAATCATCGAGCCTTTGGATGTGGCGTACAGACGCGCCACTTGTCGAATGGTTTGCGCATCAATGCCGCACAAAGGCGCCATATCTTCAGGGCTGAATTTTTGAACATTTTTTTTCAATTCATCAAAGCCAATGGTTCGGCTTTCAATGAAAGAAAGATTGATTAAATTTTCATTCACAATCACGTGCATCATGGCATTGAGCAAAGCCACATCCGTATCGGGCTTGAATTGCAAATGATGTTGAGCCATGCGTGTGATATCGGATTTTCTGGGATCGCATACAATCAACTGAGTGCCGTTTTTAACGGCGTTTTTAATCCATGTGGCCGCAACGGGATGGTTAACGGTGGGGTTGGCGCCAATGACGATGACCACACTGGCCTTCATCACATCCATCACGGGGTTGGAAACAGCACCCGATCCAATCCCTTCTAACAATGCAACCACCGATGACGCATGACACAGTCTGGTGCAATGGTCGACGTTGTTGCTACCAAATCCTGTTCTCACTAATTTTTGAAACAAATACGCTTCTTCGTTGCTGCCTTTGGCTGAGCCAAAACCTGCCAGCGATTTTTTGCCGTGTTGATCGCGAATCTGTTTGAGTTTGCCGCCCGCAAGCGCCAAGGCTTCATCCCAAGTGGCTTCTCGAAAATATTCGAGGACATGAGCAGGATCCATCACCATGTTTTGATCTTTGGCGATGCCATTTTTACGAATCAGTGGTGTAGTGAGTCGATGAGGATGATGCGCATAGTCAAAACCGTATCGCCCTTTGACGCACAAACGACCGTGGTTAGCAGGACCATCGCGTCCTTCTACAAATATTATTTTGTTGTCTTTGATGTTGTAAGTGAGTTGACAACCAACACCGCAATAAGGACACACAGAGGGCACTTGTTGATCAGGAACCGTCAATCCCACGTTGTGCGCTGGCATGAGCGCGCCAGTTGGACACGCTTCCACGCATTCACCACAACCCACGCAAGTCGATGCGCCCATGGGGTCATCCATGTCAAACACAATTTTGGATTGATCCCCACGAAATGCAAAACCAATCACGTCGTTGACTTGCTCATCACGACACGCTCGCACACAACGCGTGCATTGAATGCAAGCGTCTAAATTAACAGCGATGGCCGCATGCGAATGATCCTGCGGTGTGGGCGCCCGCGCGTCAAACCGAGGCTTGGAGAGCGACATTTTTTGCGCCCACTGATCGACTTCATTGTGGCGTGTATATGCTGTTTGTGGCATATCACTGAGCAATAACTCAAGTACCATTTTTTGTGCAGCGACAGCGCGATCGCTATTAGAGTGCACGACCATGTTTTGCGAAGGATGGCGACAGCACGACGGTGCCAAGGTTCTTTCGCCATCAATTTCAACCATGCAAGTACGGCAATTACCAACAGCTTCCATGCCCTCTTTATAACAAAGATGAGGGACATCGACGCCTTGTGATTTGGCAACGTCAAGCAAGGTTTGATCTGGCGAGCATGTAACAGATTGACCATTGAATTGAATAGTGATTGTTTTTTCTTCAACTGAGTGATGACTTGAGGTGTTCATGTGCCACTCTTTTTTAATTCTTGTGGAAAATATTTCACAACGCAATCGACCGCATTGGGCGCGGCTTGACCCAATCCGCAAATGGACGCATCGCGCATCACTTGCGATAGTTCGCCCAACAGTGGCAAATCCCATGAAGGTTTTGTAATCAATGCATACGCTTTGGCAGTACCTACACGACACGGTGTGCATTGACCGCATGATTCGTTTTTAAAGAAATTCATCAAGTTGCGAGCAGCGTTGGTTACGCTGTCTTGATCAGACAAAACAACCACAGCGGCTGATCCAATGAAGCAACCATAGGCTTGAAGCGTATCGAAATCTAAAGGAATGTTATTGAGCGTAGCGGGCAAAATGCCGCCTGACGCGCCGCCTGGCAAATAAGCATAAAAGCGATGCCCCTCTAACATGCCCCCGCAATGTTCATCAATTAATTCTTGAATCGTGATGCCTGCGGGGGCGAGTTTGATGCCTGGTTGTTTGACGCGACCCGATACAGAAAATGTGCGCAATCCTTTTCGATTGTTTTTGCCGTGTGATGAAAACCAATCGGCGCCTTTTTCGATGATCTCTCTCACCCAAAACAAAGATTCAAAATTATGTTCTAAAGTAGGTCTGCCAAACAAACCCACTTGTGCAACAAAAGGCGGTCTTAAGCGGGGCATACCGCGTTTGCCTTCGATCGATTCAATCATGGAGGATTCTTCACCGCAAATGTATGCACCCGCACCTCGTCGTAAAATGATTTCTGGCATGTCAGCCATTGGCGGGTTGCGCCTAAGCAGTTTGATTTGTTTGTCGAGCATAACGCGACAACCGTGGTATTCATCACGCAAGTAAATATAAATTTTTGGAATGCCAACGGCCCATGCAGCAATGAGCATGCCTTCTAAAAATCGATGCGGATCACGTTCTAATAAAACACGATCTTTGAATGTGCCCGGCTCGCCTTCATCAATATTAACGGCCATTAAACGAGGCGCGGGCTCAAGACTGACGATGCGCCATTTTCTGCCCAATGGAAAACCAGCACCACCCAAACCTCTGAGGCCCGATTGCTCTAAACAAGTGATGATGTCGTTGCGTGTATGTTGGCTGTTGATGCATGATTTGAGTAACTCATAACCACCACTTTTTTTATAATCGTCAAATGACAAAAATTGCGTGTGTTCATCGACAAAACGACCTGCGTCGACGGTGGCTTGAATTGTTTTTTCTGTGGCTTGATGAACCGGCACTTGCCCCACGACCGCAACTGGCGCATGATCACAACGTCCGACACATGGCGCGGGAATGACGCGAATGTGCGTGCCTAGCAGTTTGTAGATTTTTTTTAATAAATCAGATGAGCCCGCCATCTCGCAAGATATTCCATCGCACACGCGCACAGTGAGTGCGGGTGGCGCAGTATCCGATTCTTTGACAACGTCGAAGTGGTGATAGAAAGTCGCGACTTCATACACATGGGTTTGCGGCAAACCCATCTCTTGGGCAAGAGCAGTGAGGTATTCAACGGGTAAGTAACCCATGTGATCTTGAATCTCATGCAAATACTCAATCAATTGATCAGCGCTTTTAGGCGTCTCTCCCAACAAATGTTGCAGATGAATTAATACATCAGAATCGACACACCGACCTTTGGGCGCTTTGCGATGACGCTTGCGATCAACGCCTAGTGTGGCCATCCGTTGTATTTTTTTGCTCATGAATCAAATCAATCCTGATCCACGTGCCCATTGGTATTTGGCACCCAAAACAGCCACAGGAATTTCAGTTGAATACGCATAAGCAGGAATACCATGTTCATACAAATATTGAGCGCCCTCTTCAACTTCTACCTCACCCGCCAATGAATCAACAATGGGTTTGTCAATGCCCTTGGCGCGCATTTCATCGCGGGCTTCGACCATGATTTTTGCAAACACCATCGGGGGTGTGACGATGGTGTGCCAATAGCCCAAAATCAACGCATGAATGCGCGGATCGCTCAGACCCAAAAGCACGGTGTTTTTGTATGTAAGAGGTGGTTCGCCGCCTGTGATATCAACGGGATTGCCTGCCGCACCAAAAGGTGGAATGAATTTTCTGAAGGCTTTGTCCAAATCGTCAGGCATGGGCATCAATGTGAGTTTGTTGTCAACGCATGCATCCGACAATAAAACACCAGAGCCGCCTGCACCGGTGATGATGACGACGTTTTCGCCCTTGGGTGTTGGCAAAATAGGAACACCACGCGCAAAGTCGAGCATGTCACGCAAACTGCGCGCGCGAATCACGCCAATTTGTTGAAACACGTCTTCATAAATTTTGTCATTGTCAGCCAATGCGCCCGTGTGTGAAGTCGCAGCTTTGGCGCCCGCTGATGTACGACCCGCTTTTAAAACAATGACTGGTTTTTTCTTGGATACGCGTCTGGCCACTTCTGCAAATGCGCGACCGTCTTTGAGGTCTTCGCAATGTTGTGCAATCACTTTGGTGTTGGGGTCTTGTTCAAAGAAGATCAACAAATCATCTTCATCGATATCAGACTTGTTACCCAAGCCCACAATCGCAGACACACCCATTTTGGTTGAACGACTAAAACCAATGATGGCCATACCAATGCCGCCCGATTGCGAAGAGAGTGCAACAGAACCTTTGACATCGTAGGCTGTACAAAACGTGGCGCACAAATTGGCTGGTGTGTAATAAAAACCATAGATGTTAGGGCCCATCATTCGGATGTTGTACTTTTGACCGATGGTTACCAACTCTTCTTGCAGCTCCACATTGCCTGTTTCTGCAAAGCCTGATGGAATTAACACGGTACCTGCGATTTTTTTCTCGCCGCATTCAATGAGCGCACCTGCAACAAATTTAGCGGGAATCGCAAACACGGCCGTATCAATGTTTGCGGGCACGTCTTTGACGCTCTTGAAGGCTTTGTGTCCCATGATCTCATCGGCACTGGGATAAATCGGATAAATCTTTCCTTTGTAACCACCGTTGATTAAATTTTTCATCACCGAGTTACCAATCTTGCCTGCTTCATTGGACGCACCAATCACTGCAACTGATTTGGGTTGCATGATGCGATTCATGGAGACGAGTACTAGATCTTCGGGTGGACGGTAACGCGGTTTCTTAGCGGCAAAGTCAACAACGATGCGCATGTCAGCGGCAATCGCTGAGTCTTTGCTGGCGAATACGGGGTTTAAATCGAGTTCGGCAATTTCTGGAAAATCGGTGACCAAGTTGCTCACCTGAACAATCAAGTGGGCCAAGGCCTCGCGACTCACAGGATCGCTGCCGCGCACACCTTTGAGCATATCGGCGGCCTTGATGCCATCGAGCATCGATAAAGCATCTTCTTTTGTCGCTGGTGCTAATCGGAAGGTGATGTCTTTTAAAACTTCAACCAGCACACCGCCTAAACCAAAGGCGACCAATTTTCCAAAACTAGGATCGGTGACAGCGCCAATAATGACTTCTTGCCCACCTTTGATCATCTGTTGCACTTGCACGCCAATGATGTTGGTGTCGCTTTTGTAAGCCTTGGCGTTGGCGATGATTTTGTTGTAAGCGTCTGCTGCTGCTTGCGCAGACTTCACACCCACAATCACGCCACCTGCTTCTGTTTTGTGAAGAATATCAGTGCAGACAATTTTCATCTCAACTGGAAAGCCTATTTGTGTGGCTATTTTTTGAGCATCTGCAGAACTGTTCACCACGCTTTCTTGTGGCACGGTAATGCCATACGCGTCGCAAACGAGTTTGCCCTCGGGGGCTGTTAAAGAATCTCGTCCAGATGCTTTGAATGCATCAAGAATTTTTTGAACCGTTGTCTTGTCGTTATTCATTTTCAATCCTTTACATGTTCAAAAAAATAGCCACTAACTAACTCATTTCTTAAATCACTTTTTCTGCACGAAGCTCCTTGATCTGCTCTTCTTTGTAACCGAGTTGCTTCAACACTTCATTGGTGTGCTCTCCAAGTAAAGGTGAACGCACCACTTCAGTTGGGCTGTCCGACATTTTGATGGGGTTGCCCACGGTGAGGTATTTGCCTCTCTTGGGATGATCGACTTCCACCACGGTTCCTGTTTCGCGCAGCGATGGTTCTTCAGCAATTTCTTTCATCGACAAAATAGGTCCGCATGGAATGTCAAACTTGTTGAGAATGTCCATGGCTTCAAATTTGGTTTTGGTCATGGTCCACTGTTCGATGCGATCAAAAATAGATTTGAGTCGTGGCAAACGTGCAGGTAGTGTTGCATAGTCGGGATGCGTGATCCAATCTTCTTGACCAATCACCTTGCAAATCGCCCCCCATACGGGCGCTTGCGTGATGAAATAAATGTAAGCGTTGGGATCGGTTTCCCATCCTTTGCATTTCAAAATCCAACCCGGTTGTCCACCACCCGATGCATTACCTGCGCGGGGCACAGCTTCGCCAAATTTGGAGTCAGGGTATTGTGGATATTCTTTGAGCACTTGCGTGCGATCCAATCGTTGTTGATCGCGCAATTTAACGCGACACAAATTAAGTACAGAGTCTTGCATGGCGGCCAAAACTTTTTGACCACGACCTGTTGTGTTGCGTTGATACAAAGCAGCAACGATGCCTAATGCCAAATGCAAGCCTGTTCCGCTGTCACCAATTTGCGCGCCTGTCACTAAAGGAGGGCCGTCGTCAAATCCAGTGGTAGAGGCCGCACCGCCCGCGCACTGCGCAACGTTTTCATAAACTTTGCAATCTTCGTAGGGGCCTGGACCAAAGCCTTTGACAGACGCCACAATCATGCGTGGATTGAGTTCTTGAATGCGCTCCCAAGTAAAGCCCATGCGATCGAGCGCACCAGGCGCAAAATTTTCTACCAACACATCGCATGTTTTGATGAGTGTGTTGAGAATTTCTTTGCCTTTTGGATTTTTGGTATCAAGCGTAATCGAGCGCTTGTTGTGATTGAGCATGGTGAAGTACAAGCTATCCACGTCAGGTATATCTCTGAGTTGAACCCTTGTGGCGTCACCCTCTCCTGCTCGCTCAACTTTAATCACATCTGCCCCCAACCATCCGAGCAACTGCGTGCACGTTGGACCTGATTGAACATGTGTGAAGTCCAAAATACGAACTCCATCCAGTGCTTTACTCATGCGTAAACTCCATTTTTAAACTTGAATTAATTTTTTTTGGCTTGTGGATTGAGCATAGTGATGCGACCGCTTTCTGTGCCCGCCGTTTCATCAATGACAGCATTGATTAATGTGGGCTTGCCAGAAGCCACGGCGGACTTGAGCGCAACACTAAGTTGCTCCGATGTGGTGGCATTGACACCCACACCACCAAACGCTTCGATGATTTTGTCGTAGCGCGCATTTTTAACAAACACAGTGGGCGCAACATCGATACCGCCCGATTGATTAACATCGGTACCCTGATAAACACCATTGTTATTAAACACAATCACACACACGGGCAGGTTGTAACGACAAATGGTTTCCACTTCCATGCCACTAAAACCAAAGGCGCTATCGCCTTCAATCGCAATCACGGGTTTGCCAGTGGTAACCGCCGCCGCCACTGCAAAGCCCATACCGATACCCATGATACCCCATGTACCCACGTCCAAACGTTTGCGAGGCTCATACATATCGACGATGCTGCGTGCAAAGTCAAGCGTGTTGGCGCCTTCATTCACAACAATGGCGTCGGGTCTGGACTTGACCACATCGCGAATCACAGCCAAGGCACTGTGAAAATTCATCGGTGTGGGTGTGAGCGCCAATGTTTGCGCCATCTTGCTCAGATTTTTTTCTTTGCGCTCGGTGATGGCGCCAATCCAATCTGCAGGTGGCTTTGTCCAATTGGCGCCCATTCCTTTGAGCAATGCACTCACGCAAGAACCGATATCGCCAATGACAGGAGCCGCGATGGCCACATTGCTGTCAATTTCTGTGGGAGCAATATCGATTTGAATAAACTTTATAGCGTTGGGCGCGCCCCATGTTTTGCCTTTGCCGTGTGAGAGTAACCAATTGAGTCGTGCACCAACCAACATCACCACATCGGCCTCAGCCAATACATAAGAGCGTGTAGCAGAAGCCGATTGATCGTGCGTGTCAGGCAACAAACCTTTGGCCATCGACATGGGCAAATACGGAATACCCGATTTTTCAACCAAGGCACGAATGTCTGCATCGGCTTGGGCGTATGCAGCACCTTTACCCAACAAAATCAAGGGGCGCTTTGCTGTTTTGAGTAAGTCCAACGCACGATGCACCGCATCAGCAGCAGGAATTTGACGCGGCGCAGGGTCTACCACTTTAATCAAGGATTGACGCCCTGCTATCGCATTCATGGTTTGGGCAAACAGTTTGGCTGGCAAATCTAAATACACACCACCAGGTCGACCCGATACGGCAGAGCGAATAGCACGAGCAATACCGATACCAATATCTTGCGCATGCAACACGCGATAGGCGGCCTTGCACAAAGGCTTAGCAATGGCCAATTGATCCATCTCTTCGTAATCACCTTGTTGAAGATCAACAATTTCTCGCTCGCTTGATCCACTGATGAGAATCATTGGAAAGCAATTGACCGTTGCATTAGCAAGAGCTGTTAATCCATTTAAAAAACCAGGTGCAGAAACGGTGAGACAAATGCCCGGTTTTTGTGTGAGATAGCCCGCTGCAGCTGCCGCATTGCCTGCGTGTTGTTCGTGACGAAATGAAATCACGCGCATACCTTCAGCTTGCGCCATGCGCGTTAAATCGGTAATAGGAATACCAGGAAGTCCAAAAATGGTATGGATGTCATTGAGTTTGAGTGCTTCAATGACCAAATGAAAACCATCGATGGTTGAATCGGTTGTTGGTGTTGTCATGGTTTGTTACTTTCAGAAGAACCACCCATCAGCGCATGCCTGAGCCTGTTGAGCAAGGGTAAGAACAATAGGGTTAAAGCCAAGATGGTAATACAACCCGAGAGTAAGTTATCTGTAAAGATGGACAAACTGCCGTTAGACATCAACATCGACTGTCTAAAACTTGACTCGGCCATATCGCCGAGCACCAAGGCCAAAACCAATGGCGCCAATGGGTATTGTAGTTTTTTGAATGCATAACCCATGAGCCCAAACACCACCATCATCACCACATCAAGCAATCGGTTATGAACGGTATAGGCGCCGACAGCACAAATCACCACAATCACAGGCGCAATGATTGAAAAAGGTATGCGCAAAATTGCAGCCCACCAAGGCACCGTGGTGAGAACCACAATGAATCCCACCACATTGCCCAAGTACATAGATGCAATCAAACCCCACACAAAATCTTTTTGCTCAACAAACAGCAAGGGGCCGGGTTGCAGTCCCCAAATCAATAAACCACCCAACAACACAGCGGCTGTGGGAGAACCTGGAATACCCAAGGTCAACATAGGGAGCAATGCGCTGGTGCCCGCAGCGTGCGCCGCAGTTTCGGGGGCAATCACGCCTTCGATTTTTCCTTTGCCAAATTCTTCGGGTTCATGACTCATGCGTTTGGCCATACCATAACTCATGAAGGATGCGGGTGTGGCACCCCCTGGCGTAATGCCCATCCAACAACCAATCAAACATGCACGCAATGAGGTGGCCCAATACTTGGGAAGCTCTTTCCATGTTTCAAGTACATCGCGTAAGCTAATGCGTCCGCGTTGACCTTTGAATGCAAGACCTTCTTCCATGGTGATCAAAATTTCACCAATACCAAACAAACCAATCACAGCAATTAAAAAATCAAAACCTTGCAATAAGCTCTCAGTGCCATAAGTCATTCGCAAAGTGCCCGTCACACTATCGAGTCCTACTGCCGCCAATGCAAACCCCAGCATCATGGCCAACATGGTTTTAACGGGCGGCTCTCTACCCATACCGATGAAGCTGCAAAACGTTAAAAGTTGAACCGCAAAATATTCGGGTGGTCCAAACTCCAATGCAAATTTAGCAACCAAGGGCGCTAAAAAAGTAACCACCATAATCGCAAACAAAGCACCCACAAAAGATGATGTGAATGCAGCTGTCAGCGCGTGCGCCGCGTGTCCTTTTTGCGCCATGGGGTAACCATCAAACGTGGTAGCTACCGACCAAGGCTCGCCAGGTATATTGAATAAGATAGACGTGATGGCTCCACCAAACAATGCACCCCAATAAATGCACGACAACATGATGATGGCTGAGACGGGTGACATGCTAAAGGTGAGTGGCAACAAAATAGCCACGCCGTTGGCGCCACCAAGGCCCGGCAACACGCCAATGAGCACGCCAAGCAAAATACCAACAAACATAAACAAAATGTTTTGTAACGTCAGTGCAACCGCAAAGCCTTGAAATAAATTATTGATTTCTTCCATGATTAATACCCCAACATGGCTTCAATGGGGCCTTTGGGTAATGAAATTAAAAACCAAATTTCAAAAAGTAAAAATAAAATCACCGATAAAGAAATGCCAATGAATGAAGACTGAAGCAACGAGTATTTTCCCTGCCACATCATGAATGCCGCAACAAAAATTGCTGACGCCAAATAGATGCCTAAAAAAATAACACCCACCACATAAACGCAAGTGGGTATCAACATCAACAACATCAACTTGAATTCACTCACTGCAGCAAACGATGTTTCTCCGTTTTCTTGTTTCCAGTTTTTCAATGTTTGCGCTACAACAAACAAACCTCCTAATACAAGTAACCAGCCGATGTAAAAAATAAAGTAACCTGGTTCAGGGCCATCACTGGCCCACCGATAACCAATTCTTAAACTATCAACCACCACCAAAACGCCAACGGCAGTGAAACAAAGCGCAATTAAAATTTCTATCCATCGTTGTTGAATAAAGCGTTCATTCATCTTGAATTGCCTTGAATTATTTAGCTAAAAAATTGGCCTCGCGCATCAAGCGAAAATGCTCGACTTCTGCTTTGAGCAACCAGTCTTGAAAAGCTTGACCCACCAAGAACGTGTCCTTGAATGCGCCAGTTTCCATGAACTCTTGCCACTCAGGTAGCGCTCTCACCTTTTTAAATACATCGATGTAATAGTCCACTTGTGCTTGTGTGGCTTTGGGCGCCATAAAAATTCCACGCAACATCAAATATTCCACATCCAAACCTTGTGATTTACAGGTCGGAATATCTTTCCACGATTGCGTGGCTGTGATTTTTTTGGGGTAAGGCATCACGGCTGAATCAAACACACACAAAGGACGCAAGGTATTGCCTTTCCAATGTGATACCGCTTCATTGGGATTATTAACAGTTAAATCAATGTGCTTACCCACCAATTGAACGGCCACATCACCACCGCCTTTAAAAGGGATGTAAGTCATTTTTTTGCCTGTGAATTTATCAATGGCAACGGTGATGATTTGATCTTCTTGTTTGGAACCTGTGCCACCCATTTTGAATTTGCCGTCTTCCGCTTGCTTCAATGCCTTGATGATATCAGCAACGTTTTTATAAGGTGCTTCAGCGTTCACCCACAACACAAATTCATCTAAAGCCAACATCGATACAGGTGTTAAATCTTTCCAATTGAAAGGCACGCCAGTGGCCAATGGTGTGGTGAACAAACTCGATAAGGTGATGATGATTTTGTGACCATCGGGGCGCGCGCCCTTCACATCTAAAAAACCTTCTGCTCCTGCACCACCGCCTTTGTTGATCACCACCAATGGCTGCGGCATCAATTTGTGTTTGGCAATCACACCTTGTAAAAAGCGTGCCATTTGATCTGCGCCGCCACCCGTTCCTGCAGGCACGATGAGTTCCACACTTTTAGTGGGGCTCCATGCTTGCGAATGAACCCCAAGGGGTAACAACAATATGCCTAAGACAAAGAGAGTCAGTTTGTTAGTCCACATAAGCCCACCTTTTAAAAATGTATCAACTGTTAGTAGCAACGGGAATTGTCAACGATGGAGCAACACTTAGATACTCATGTTTACCATAGCGATAAACGACTACTAACGATTTAATTTTTACAGTCTCTTGCATGACCGCAAGTGGTGTGTCCTGAACATAGGCGCAAGCATAATGAACACTTTTGAATAAAAACCATGACCATTGAAATTGCAATCTATTTAGGCCTTGTGGGCTGTGTCACTGGTTTTATGGCGGGGCTCTTGGGCATTGGCGGGGGCTTAATCATGGTGCCCTTTGTCACCTATCAGTTGAATCAACAAGGTGTCGGACACGATTTGGCTTTCAAAATGGCCATCGTCACATCGATGTCGACGATTATGTTTACATCGATTTCAAGTATTCGTGCGCATCATCAAAAAGGTGCGATACGTTGGGACTTGGTCGAAGGTTTTGCACCTGGTATTATTTTTGGAAGTGGCTTGGCCAGTCTTTGGATTTTTGCCATTCTCAAAGGTTCCACCTTGGCTATTTTGTTTAGTTTGTTTCTTTCTTTCTCGGCTACACAAATGTTTTTGGATAAAAAACCCAAACCTACACGTGAACTACCTGGCATGGCGGGTCTATTCAGTGTTGGCGGTGTCATTGGATTTTTGTCGGGCTTGGTTGGTGCAGGCGGCGCATTTGTGAGCGTGCCTTTCATGGCGTGGTGTAACGTCAGTATTCACGCCGCCGTCGCAACCAGCGCTGCATTAGGTTTTCCAATTGCGGTGGCTAACGTGGCTGGATACATTGTAAGCGGGTGGTACTTAGAAAATTTACCTCAAGGATCCTTGGGCTATATCTGGATACCGGGCATGTTGGTGATTGCATCGTGCAGTATTTTTACAGCACCCTTGGGCGCCAAATTTGCGCATCGCTTGCCCGTTAAAAAACTAAAAAGAGTTTTTGCTTCGTTTCTTTATTTTTTAGCCGCTTACATGCTTTACAAAAGTATTTATGAGATGTGACATCTTAAAGCTGCAATTTCAATTTAGGTTTTTTACTTTTAAATAAGCCCAAGTTAACCATGGCATAAGTGCCTGCAAATCAGAAGTTTCTACAGTGGCGCCACACCAAATACGCAATCCAGAGGGCGCGTCTTTGTAAGAAGCAATGTCATAGGCAACCGACTCATCTTCTAACAGTTGCACCATTTTTTTAACTTGCACATCGTCCAACTTTAAAAGAAGACACACACTGGTGCTCGAACGCGTTGCAGGATCAACAGCTAAAAATGAAATCCAATCGTTGGTGCTGACAAAGCGATCAATCACATTGAAGTTAGATTGGCAACGTTTAACCAGCGCAGAAAGTCCACCGATGCCATCGGCCCATTGCAAGGCATCCAAATAATCTGCCACACACAACATCGAAGGTGTGTTGATGGTCTCGCCTCTAAAAATGCCTTCATTGATGGTGTTGCCCGATTTCATTCGAAATATTTTGGGCATGGGCCATGGTGGGTTGTAATTTTCGATTCGTTCAACGGCACGTGGACTCAAGATCAACATGCCATGCGCACCTTCTCCCCCCAAAACTTTTTGCCATGAATAAGTGACCACATCGAGTTTTTCCCAAGGCATGTCCATTGCAAAAACCGCAGATGTTGCATCACAAATGGTGAGGCCTTGCCGATTGTTGGGTATCCAATCGCCATTGGGCACTTTGACACCCGATGTGGTTCCATTCCAAACAAACACCACGTCATTGTCAAAATTGACTTGAACCAGATCTGAAATTTTTCCGTATGGCGCTTGGTGGTGTTGGACATGCGGCAACTTGAGTTGACCCACAATATCGGTCACCCAACCTGCACTAAAAGATTCCCAACTGAGCACATCGACTCCACGCTCACCCAGCATCGACCACATCGCCATTTCAACGGCACCTGTATCAGAGGCTGGAACAATGCCAACGCGATAGCCCTTGGGCAAGCGCAATAAACGGGCTGTTTCGGAGCACGCACGAGCCAACACCTCTTTGCCCAATGTAGAACGATGCGAACGGCCCAAGGTATCTAATTGCAATGCGTCGACACGGTAACCCGGTCGCTTGGCACAGGGTCCAGAAGAAAAATTTGGATTTTGAGGTTTAGCAGTAGGTTTCATGAGTGAGTCAGAACAAAGACTAAGCGTTTTGACGCTCGCAAGAGGTGGATTATCTGACAAAAAATGCGATTGCTCTATCGCCCACGCAATATGCTCGTCCACCAATTCACCGTGCTGATGCATTCGCTGATCTAAGGCATCCAATAATTTTTTTGCAGTCGCTTCATCACACGCTCTGAGGGCATTGCCCATTGCAACAGCCAGATTGCGCAACCATTGCTCAAAACCGATGCGGCGAATCGCACTACCCTGCATGCGCTCTTCAAACTCGCTAGCCGACCAACTCCATAAACTCAAAAGTTGCGCCGACTGCAAACCATGACGCGTATCAAAGTCCGTGAGTTCTGATCGCTGTGCGTATTTATTCCAAGGACAAATCAATTGGCAATCGTCGCAACCATAAATGCGATTACCCATTAACGATCTGAATTCAATCGGAATAGACGCCTTGTGTTCAATGGTGAGATAAGAGATGCAACGCCTTGCATCCAACAAACCGGGCGCAAGAATCGCTTGTGTGGGGCACACATCAATACACGATTGACAGCTTCCACAGTGATCTTGAACAGGCGCTGTTGCAGGCAACAACAAATCGATATAAATTTCGCCCAAAAAAAACATCGAGCCCGCGTCTCGATTCAAGATCAATGTATGTTTGCCACGCCAACCTTGACCACTGCGTTGCGCCAATTCGGCTTCGAGCACGGGCGCTGAATCGGTAAACACACGATAACCCAACTCACCCACTTCAACTTGCAACAGATGCGCTAATTTTTCCAATCGCTGACGCATCACTTTGTGATAGTCACGCCCCCTGGCATAAATCGATATGACCGCTTGATCGCCATTGCTTAATCGACGTTTTTCTTGCTCTGCCCAATCGTTGGACGTGTCTTTTGGCAAATAATTCATGCGAGCAGTAATCACCGATACGGTACCAGGCACCAATTGAGCAGGTCTTGCACGGTTTAAACCGTGCTTAGCAATGTATTGCATACTGCCGTGAAAACCTTGGGCCAACCAGTTAGATAATCCAGGTTCTGCGGTTGATAAGTCAACAGGGGCAATCGCGATTTGGGAGAATCCCAATTCTTGTCCCCATTCTTGCAACTGATTTAACAACTTGGCGTGATCAATAGTCACTGACATCCTTTGAACAAATCTGCAATTGTAAAAAATCTTTTATGGCCCGATGAAGCCGCTACGCAAGCTTTTGCGCAACATCTTGCAAAATGCCCCGCCATTTTCAACGCCATCATCGCACTTGAAGGCGATTTGGGCGCAGGCAAAACCACGCTGGTGCGCTCTATTTTGCACGCACTAGGCGTTGAAGGACGCGTTAAAAGTCCAACCTACACCATTATCGAGCCTTATCAATGCACGTTTAATCAAAAAATAATTGGGATTTGGCACTTTGATTTTTACCGCTTCAATGATCCGAGAGAGTGGGAAGACGCGGGACTGCGAGACATTTTTGCTTCGCCAGGTCTTAAATTGTGCGAATGGCCCGATCACGCACAAGGACTATTACCGCATGTTGATTTAACCATCGACATACAAGTCAAAGAAAACGATGAGCGACGCGTGACTTTGCGTGCCGACTCATCTGTAGGAAAATCTTTGTTGAAATGAATTTCAATATCGACCCACTGTCGCGTCGGCGCTGGTTACAAATCAACAGCACAATTTTGCTGTTGGGTGTGGCTCACATCGCACGCGGCGCCACCATCTTGGCTGTTCGAGTATGGCCTGCGGCTGAATACACGCGCGTCACGATTGAGTCCGACAGTGCATTGCCCACTTCACAAACATTCATCTACAACCCACCACGCTTGGCCGTTGACATCGAAGGCATTGAACTCAATCCCACCTTGCGCGAGTTAGTCGGTCAAGTCAAAGCCGATGATCCATTTATTAGCGGTGTGCGAGTGGGCCAATTCAATCCGACAACCGTCAGGCTTGTGTTGGATTTGCGACAAGCCGTCAAGCCACAGGTCTTCACCTTGCAGCCCGTTCAATCGGGACAAGCCAAATACCAACATCGATTGGTTTTAGATTTGTATCCCACCATTGAAATTGATCCGTTAGCAAAACTGATCGAAGAACGATTAAAAGAAAAATCAACTGCACCCCCCAGCGATCCCTTGGGTGAATTGATTGCGAATCAATCGCGTCAATCCATCAACAAACCACCACCTGTGGCAAGTGAACCCATTCATGCACCAACGCCCATCACGTCGTCTAAAACCTATCGCTTTGTGATTGTTGCGCTCGACCCTGGGCACGGCGGCGAAGACCCAGGTGCAGTCGGCCCCAACGGCACGCGCGAAAAAGATGTGGTCTTGCAAATTGCGCATCGACTCCAAGAACGCATTCATTCAACCGTTGTCAAAACTCGCCACGGTGATTTGCCTATGCGCACTTATCTCACACGCGACGCCGATTTTTTTGTACCTTTGCATGTGCGCGTGCAAAAAGCACAACGCGTCAAAGCCGATTTATTTATCAGCATTCATGCCGACGCTTTTTTTACACCGCAAGCACGAGGCGCCAGTGTGTTTGCATTGAGTCAAGGTGCCGCTTCAAGTTCTGCTGCACGTTGGATGGCGCAACAAGAAAATCGTGCCGACTCCATTGGCGGACTCAACATCAAAGTCAAGGATACGAATGTGCAACGAGCTTTGTTTGACATGAGTACAACCGCACAAATCAACGACAGCCTCAAGTTGGGCGTGGAGATGCTCGGACAAATTCGACAATTTGGAAAATTACACAAACCACAAGTAGAGCAAGCGGGCTTTGCCGTTTTAAAAGCGCCCGATATACCCAGCATATTGGTGGAAACCGCTTTTATCAGCAACCCACAAGAAGAAGCGTTGCTCAACACAGAGAGCTATCAAAACAAATTATCTGACGCATTAATGTCAGGCATTGTTCAATACTTTAAGCGCAATCCACCTTTGGCGCACAGCAAACCTGCTTAAATCCGCTAGATGGGATAAATCAAAGAATTTAAAATCAACTCGGTGTCATACAAACACAGTTTTTTAATAAATCGCAAACCATTTGCAGTTTGCACCACGTCATCGTGATAACACCCCACATTATAAATTTCACTCGATTGTCCGGGCTTGGTTCTGTAAACCGCATAGTGTGTTAGAGCGCTGAGCACAAAACCACCCTCCACTTGATCATTGGACTTCATGTCAACAATCAGCGGACTATTGCAAAGATGGCGCATATAGTAAGGCGCGTGAAAAATAGTTTGCGTGACACCGTAAACACGATCGCGCATCATGCCTTGACTCTCTAAATCCATCAAAGCCAGAGGCAATCCGCGATCAAAATTTTCACGAGATTGCACGGTGTATCTCGCGTTGGGCATAAAAAAATCGGGCCATTCATCAAATCGTGCGCTGTCTAATGCGTCAACATAACGCAATTGCAATTGAAGTAACTCATCTCGCCAGCGCATGCGTTGGGTCGAATCCAAATCGTCCCAAGTAGTGAATGCATTCATTGAACTTATACCTGCATCACTTTCTTCCAATACGCATACATGCTGCGGATCAAACTCTCGGTAACCATGTGCTCTGTCATTTCGCAATCGCGACCACCCAACTCAACCAGCGTTTCACCTTGAGATAAGCCATCGCTGTTTTTTTGTTGAAAACCTTCCTGACTCATCTCAATGACTTCTCCATCGTCGGCACTTACAAATCCTGCAGGCCCAAACAAATTGGATTGACGCAAACGACGGGTCGTCATCTCGGGCGTGTCGTCTTCAAAACCAAAATGCGTCCACACAAAATCAAAACCATCGTGACCACGTGGAATGATGTGACGCGTCGATAAAGAATTGACTTGTTGCTGAATGATCAAGCCAGGAAACAAGGTAATCATGGTCACGGTTGGCGTGATGCTTTGCGACAAATCGGACGGATCGTCAATCGTCCACCAAGGTTCGGGCACCACATCGAGCAACCGCTCATCGTGCAAAGTCATATTAGTTTTGAAACTGCTCACGCCTTGTGTCACCTGACTTTGACCGCCTTGATTGCGTCTTGAAATCATTACCGCATGACGCCCCTTGTCGTCCATCACCATTCGACTTTTTTGATCGGCGCGCCACAAACCAAACGTAACAAACCATGTGTGCAACAAACCCGGATGATAGGGGTCTTTGATATTCTCCATCATCAACTTCCAATTGCCTGGAATGTGTTGTCGGTTGTACCCTAATAGCGTGAGTTTTTTATTTTTAAAAATACGATCGATCCACGGCATCACATTGGAACCCAAATAATCTTCAATGGACTCCACCGATGGATCGAAAGATGCAAACACCAATCCGTGTAAAACGGCCACTTTGAGTTTGGTTAATCCATGCGCCTTAAGGTCAAAATCTTCGGGCATGCCGCCATTGATTTGATCACCCTCTTTCACGCCATCTTTAAAAGGCAACCCGCCCAAATCGCCATTGAGTTTGTACGCCCATTGATGATAGGGACACACAAAACTGCGTCGATTGCCATGCGACTGCTGACAAAAACGAACGCCTCGGTGCGCACATCGATTCTCGACCACACGAATGCCGTGATCAACACCCGTGTCGGCAGCCTTGACGTGATCACGCACCATGATGACTTGTCGCTCGCCCACCCAAGACAATTTAAAATCGCCCAGTTTTGGAATTTCTGCCAACAGTCCGACATAACGCCAATGGTTTTTATAAAACAATTGATCGAGTTCACGCGCATGCAAATCGGCGTCGGTATAAACGCCAAATGGAATGCGACTCGACCCTTGCGTTGACCAGTGCACCGTTTTTTCAACTGCATTCACTATGATGTCCTTATAAAAAAAGTTTCTGTCGCATTAGTGGGGTTGATGCGAAAAGCGTTTCATTTCTCAACTGACGATTAAGCAGCAAGGCTATAGAACTGGTTGGCTGCAGACAGGGTTAATCCGTTGGGGCACTTGATCTGCCCCTTGCGAATCATGTGCATGGTCTCGACCCCGGCAATGATGGTTCGAGCACTCCAAAATGACTTAAATCCGAGCATCGGTCGGGTAATTCTCTTGATGGCCCGGTGGTCCTGTTCGACGATGTTGTTGAGGTATTTGGACTGACGCAGCACAATATCTACACAGGCATCAGCCTTGACACTATCAATGGCCACTGTGTTGGCGCCACTCTTGTCGATGGTGATCTTCTCGGGCACGCCGTGCAGGTTGGTAGCTTGTTCAAGAAAGCGACAGGCCCCCGCAGCCCTATCCCGCTT
>SHXN01000015.1 GCA_009693305.1 Limnohabitans sp. | reverse complement strand
AAGACAAAGAGATGGTGATGCCTGGCGACAACGTTTCGATTACGGTCAAGCTCATCCACCCCATTGCGATGGAAGAGGGATTGCGCTTTGCCATTCGCGAAGGCGGCAAAACCGTCGGCGCAGGCGTTGTTGCAAAGATCATGGAGTAATCAATGTCAGCCAAACAAAAAATTCGTATTCGTTTGAAGGCCTTTGATTACAAACTTATTGACCAATCCGCGGCAGAAATTGTTGACACAGCCAAGCGCACAGGCGCCATTGTCAGAGGCCCCGTTCCTTTGCCAACACGCATGAAGCGTTTTGACATTTTGCGCTCGCCTCACGTCAACAAAACCAGTCGCGACCAGCTCGAAATCCGCACACACCAGCGCTTGATGGACATCGTGGACCCCACCGACAAAACGGTGGACGCGCTAATGAAGCTCGATCTACCCGCTGGCGTTGATGTGGAAATTAAGCTGCAGTAATTGGGTTGGCGCTCATTAAAAGGGGCGCCTCAATTAAAAAAAGCCGCCTAAATCCTGCGTCCAGCTTGATTTAGGGGTTACAATAACAGGCTCTGCACAAAGATGTGCGGGGATTTATCAACCTACTTTCACACACAAACAAAGCTGCCAATTGAAGTGGTTTTGGCGAGAGTTTTGGAGAAAAACAATGAGTCAAAGCACCCGTTTGGGATTGCTTGGTCGCAAAGTGGGCATGATGCGTCTGTTCACTGATGAGGGCGATACAGTGCCTGTCACAGTGGTTGATGTTTCAAACAATCGCGTGACCCAAGTCAAAACCCAAGAAAACGACGGCTACGTGGCCTTACAGGTCACATTTGGTCAGCGCAAAGCATCGCGCGTCACCAAGCCCGCCGCAGGACACCACGCCAAAGCAGGTGTCGAAGCTGGCGAATTAACCCAAGAATTCAGAGTCACAGCAGAAACTGCTGCACAATATGCAACAGGCACAGCTGTGCCTTTGTCAGCCATTTTTGCCGTGGGCCAAAAAGTAGATGTGCAAGGCACTTCTATTGGTAAAGGTTTTGCTGGAACCATCAAGCGCCACAACTTCAAGTCACAGCGTGCATCACACGGTAACAGCCGTTCGCACAACGTGCCCGGCTCCATCTCCATGGCGCAAGATCCTGGTCGCGTATTTCCTGGTAAGCGTATGTCGGGCCACTTGGGCGACATCACTGTTACCACACAAAACCTCGACGTGGTCCGCATCGACGAAGCGCGTCAACTCCTCATGATCAAAGGCGCAGTCCCTGGTTCTGCAGGTGGTTTTGTTACGGTTCGTCCAGCGATCAAAGTCACTGGCAAGGGAGCAAACTGATGCAAATCGAACTCCTTAATGACCAAGGCAAAGCATCATCTAAAATGGATGTGCCAGAAACCGTTTTCGGTCGTGAATACAACGAGGATTTGGTTCACCAAATTGTGGTGGCTTATCAAGCCAATTCAAGACAAGGAACACGCGCTCAAAAAGACCGCGAACAAGTCAAGCACTCCACCAAAAAACCATTTAAACAAAAAGGAACAGGCCGCGCTCGCGCCGGTATGACTTCTTCTCCTTTGTGGCGTGGCGGTGGTCGTATCTTCCCTAATAGCCCCGAAGAAAACTTCACACAAAAAATCAACAAAAAGATGTATCGCGCCGGCATGGCCTCCATCTTTTCTCAATTGGCACGCGAAGGTCGTTTGGCCGTGGTTGACTCCATCAAAGTCGAAGCGCCCAAAACCAAATTGCTCGCCGCCAAACTCAAAGCCATGAATCTCGACTCCGTGTTGGTCATTGCCGACGAAGTTGATGACAACTTGTACTTTGCTTCACGCAACCTGATCAATGTGTTGGTGGTTGAGCCTCGTTATGCTGACCCCGTTTCTTTGGTGCACTACAAAAAAGTGCTCATTACCAAAGCCGCAATCGATCAAATCAAGGAGATGTTCGCATGAGCACCACCAAATTTGATCAAAGCCGTCTGATGCAAGTGTTGGTCGAGCCCATCGTGTCCGAAAAGGCCACCATGGTTGCCGAAAAATCCAACGCAGTCACCTTCAAAGTTTTACAAAACGCCACCAAGCCCGAAATCAAAGCCGCTGTTGAACTCATGTTCAAGGTTGAAGTCAAGGGCGTCTCTGTTGTCAACACCAAGGGCAAGACCAAGCGTTTTGGCCGTTCCGTAGGTCGTCGCGACAATATTCGCAAAGCCTACGTCACGCTCAAGCCAGGTCAAGAACTCAACCTCTCTGGGGAGGCTGCTTAATCATGGCTGTCATTAAAATGAAACCGACCAGTCCAGGCCAACGCGGCGTGGTCAAGGTCACTCGCGATCACCTGTACAAAGGCCCTGGCTTTGCACCACTGCTTGTGCCACAGTTTCAAAAAGCAGGTCGCAACAACAACGGTCATATCACGACGCGTCACAAGGGTGGTGGTCACAAGCATCACTACCGCATCGTCGATTTTCGTCGGATCAAAGATGGCATTCCAGCCAAAGTTGAGCGCATCGAATATGACCCTAACCGTACGGCACACATTGCATTGCTTTGTTATGCAGACGGTGAGCGCACTTACATCATTGCGCCGCGCGGACTCGAAGTTGGTGCAACCGTGCTGAGTGGTTCAGAGGCCCCTATTCGCGCAGGTAACACATTGCCCATTCGCAATATTCCTGTGGGCTCAACCATTCATTGCATCGAATTGCGTCCTAGTAAGGGTGCACAAATTGCGCGCTCCGCAGGCACATCGGCCACCTTGTTGGCTCGTGAAGGCGCTTATGCTCAAGTGCGTATGCGCTCGGGCGAAGTCCGCAAGGTTCTTATCGAGTGCCGTGCAACCATTGGCGAAGTTGCCAATGAAGAGCACAGCCTGCGTCAATTGGGTAAGGCTGGCGTTAAGCGCTGGATGGGCATTCGTCCAACCGTGCGTGGTGTTGCCATGAACCCAATCGATCACCCCCATGGCGGTGGCGAAGGACGTACGGGCGAAGGTCGTGCACCTGTAGATCCTTGGGGCAATCTCACCAAGGGCTACCGCACCCGCAACAACAAGCGAACGCAAGTCATGATCGTTTCGCGTCGCAAGAAATAAGGGGTAGCACATGACACGTTCACTCAAAAAAGGACCCTTTGTCGACCACTATTTGGCAGCCAAAGCTGACAAAGCGGTTACCAACAAAGACAAAAAACCAATCAAGACCTGGTCACGCCGCTCTATGATCCTGCCCGAATTTATTGGGCTGACGATCGCCGTTCACAACGGTAAGCAGCATGTTCCTGTTTACATCACCGACCAAATGGTAGGGCACAAGCTTGGCGAATTCGCCTTGACACGCACCTTCAAAGGTCACCCTGCGGACAAAAAAGTCCAAAAGAAGTAAGGAGAGCAAATGGAAACACGTGCAGTCCTGCGAGGCGTTCGTTTATCAGTCTACAAGGGTCGAATGGTGGCAGACCTTATTCGCGGCAAAAAAGTGGACCAGGCCCTCAACATCCTGACCTTCACACAGAAAAAAGCAGCTGGCATTGTCAAAAAAGTGCTGGAGTCCGCTATTGCCAATGCCGAACACAACGACGGTGCTGACATCGATGAACTTCGTGTCAAAACCATTTATGTGGAGCAAGGCACAACGCTCAAGCGCTTTACAGCACGCGCCAAAGGCCGTGGTAACCGTATTAGCAAGCCCACATGCCATGTGTATGTGACGGTTGGTAACTGAAAGGTCTAGGAAGATATGGGACAAAAAATCAACCCCACCGGTTTCCGCCTCTCAGTGAGCCGCAATTGGGACAGTCGTTGGTATGCAAGCAACCGTGATTTCGCTGGCATGTTGGCTGAAGACATCAAGGTGCGCGAGTACCTCAAAGTCAAACTCAAAAACGCCGCTGTTTCACGCATCGTCATTGAGCGTCCTGCCAAAAACGCACGCATCACCATTTACTCGGCACGTCCTGGGGTGGTCATCGGCAAAAAAGGCGAGGACATCGAAGTTCTCAAAAAAGAATTAGCCTTGCGTTTAGGCGTGCCAGTTGCTGTCAACATCGAAGAAGTGCGTAAGCCCGAAATCGATGCGCAACTCATTGCTGACAGCATCACACAACAATTAGAAAAACGCATCATGTTCCGCCGTGCCATGAAGCGCGCCATGCAAAACGCCATGCGTTTGGGCGCACAAGGCATCAAGATCATGTCTGCGGGACGTCTCAATGGAATTGAAATCGCGCGTACCGAGTGGTATCATGAAGGCCGTGTGCCTCTTCATACATTGCGCGCCGATATCGATTACGCAACCTCTGAAGCCAAAACCACTTATGGTGTGATTGGCGTCAAAGTTTGGGTTTATAAGGGCGACACACTGGGTCGCAACGATGCGCCTGTTGCCCAAGAGCCACGCAATGAAGAAGAGCGTCGCCCACGTGGGCCCCGTCGCGATGCACACCCTGCAGGCGATCGACTTGCACGCGGTGGACGCCGTGGCTTAACCAATGCCGCACCAACAGATGGTAGCGATAAACCCGCTGAAGCTGTTGATGCTCCCAAAACCACCGTCAAGCGCGTACGCAAGGTGACCGCGCCCGCATCCACTGGCACGGCTGCGGACGGAAAAGGAGAATAAGCATGCTGCAACCGGCACGCCGTAAATATCGCAAAGAACAAAAAGGCCGCAACACAGGCATTGCAACACGGGGTAACTCCGTTGCATTCGGTGACTTCGGCCTCAAGTCCACAGATCGTGGCCGACTCACTGCGCGTCAAATCGAATCTGCACGACGTGCAATTTCACGTCACGTCAAACGTGGCGGACGCATTTGGATTCGCATCTTCCCCGACAAACCCATTTCGCAAAAGCCTGCTGAAGTGCGTATGGGTAACGGCAAGGGTAATCCAGAATACTACGTGGCTGAAATTCAGCCCGGCAAGATCCTCTACGAAATCGTAGGGGTACCCGAAGAACTCGCGCGTGAGGCATTCCGCCTTGCTGCTGCCAAACTGCCCTTGCGCACCACTTTTGTGGCTCGCATGATTGGCCAATAATTCAGGAGAACTAACACATGAAAGCTGCTGAATTACGCCAAAAAGACGTGGCCGCTTTAGCCAACGAAGTCAAAGAATTGCAAAAAGCACATTTCGGACTCCGCATGCAAAAAGCCACACAACAACTCAACAACACCGCCCAAATGCGTCAAACACGACGCAGCATTGCGCGCGCAAAAACCATACTTGCCCAAAAGCAAGCGGGTCAATAAGGAGTGATCATGACGGAAGAAAAAAAATCCCTCAAACGCACCTTGATTGGTAAGGTTGTGAGCGACAAGCGAAGCAAAACAGTCACTGTTTTAGTTGAGCGTCGCATTAAACACGCGCTCTATGGCAAGATTGTTGCCCAGTCCAGCAAATACCACGCCCACGATGAAAATGGCGAGTTTCACACAGGTGACGTAATCGAAATCACCGAAAGCAAGCCAATTTCTAAAACTAAAAACTGGGTTGTCACCCGTTTGGTCGAAAAGGCGGAGATAATTTAAGACGTACAAGCCCGTCTTGTGCAAAGTCTTTCAAAACAACCCACAATACGTGGGTTGTTTTATTTGTAGAAACAATTTTTAACAAACCTATTGGAGTTCACCATGATCAAAGTCGGAGATTCATTACCAGCAGCAACATTGATGGAATACAGCGAAGTCGAGGGCAACGGGTGCAGTATCGGCCCTAATGCTGTTGATGTCGTCAAAGCCAGCGCTGGTAAAACCATTGCGTTGTTTGCGCTTCCTGGTGCGTTCACGCCTACTTGTTCGGCCAAACACGTACCTGGCTATGTTGAGCAATTCAATCAACTCAAATCTGCAGGCGTCGATGAAATTTGGTGTGTCAGCGTGAACGATGCATTTGTGATGGGCGCATGGGCGCGCGACCTCAAGACCGACGGTAAGGTTCGCATGCTAGGTGACGGAAGTGCAGATTTCACCAAAGCCACAGGCTTGTCATTAGACCTGACAGCACGCGGCATGGGTGTTCGAAGCAACCGTTATTCGATGTTGGTTAAAAATGGCAAGGTTGCCACACTCAATGTCGAAGGCCCAGGAAAATTTGAAGTCAGCGACGCAGGCACCATGTTGTCACAAGTCAAACATTAAAATTTTTTAAATTGAAATCAGCATGCGCACCAACCCTGCGCATGCCACTGCAATGATTAAGGCAAGCAAGCGTTGCCTCCATCCATCATTCGATACAGTTGTATCCATCTGCAATACTTTGTCGCCTGTGATCATCGGACGGATTAAATTATTTTTTTTGCAATAGAGATGGAATAAAACCGCAACGATATGCACGGCAACAAGTAAGAGCAATATTTTTTTGCCCACTTCCTTGTGATACCAGGTAGCCGATAGTGACAAGCTGTTCGATACTAAATGTGACAGCGGACCTGTAAACGCAATTTCATCGTCTGCAATCAATCCTGTTGCAATTTGCGCGGCGAGAAAAAATAAAAATGCATAAACAGATAAGGCGCCTATAGGGTTGTAGCCAGCTCCGTGCGAGGCAGAGTTTGGATGGGATGTAAACAAATAACGCCAAAGATTTTTGGGTGATGGGGTGAATGTTAAAAACCGCGACCAATACCCGCCTACAAAACCCCAGACGACCCGAAATAAAATCGAGGCGAACATGGCAAACCCAAATCGAGCGTGCCAGTCAAGCGCGTTGCCACCCAAGTTGCCGCTCACAACCAATGCGGCAAACAGGACAGTTAAAAACACATGAAATAATCGAGTGGGCAAATCCCAAATTCGAGCGGGTCGTGATGAAGTGTGATTGTTCATATAAAGTCCATTTTGAAGCGGCAACACAAAATAAATTTGCTGTGTAGAATGCGCAGTCTACATTTTTATTTTCACTTAAAGAAAAGCCACGATGAAAAAACAGATGATTTTTGCCCTCGCTTTTTTGATGGCTGCACTTTGTGGACAAGCCAGTGCGCAACAATTTGCAAAACCTGAAGACGCCATCAAATACAGAAAAAACGCTTTGTTCGTCATGGGCCAACACTTTGGCCGCATCGGTGCCATGGCATCAGGTCGCGTACCCATGGACGCTAAGGTACTGGCCGACAACGCTGCCATTGTTGAAACCCTGACTAAATTGCCTTGGGCAGCATTTGTAGAGGGAACAGACAAGGGCGATACCAAGGCCAAGCCAGAGATTTGGAAAGATGCCGCTAAATTCAAAGAGGCTTCAGAAAAAATGCAAGCCGAAGTGGTCAAACTCAACGTCGCGGCCAAATCCGGAAAAGTCGATGACATCAAAACTGCTGCGGGTGCAGTAGGCGCGGCATGCAAAGCATGTCACGATCAATTTAGACAGTAATAAAAGCGATAAGCGAGCAAGCGCATCCAACATTAAATGATGCCTTGTTCGCGCAAATCCAATAGTTGCGCATCTTTATATTTGAGCAACTCTTTTAAGACCTCATAGGTGTGTTGACCCAGCATCGGTGGCGGTAAATCTTTTCTAATGGGTGTCGCGCTCATTTTGATGGGGCTGGCCACCAACTCAACAGCGGGTGTCAAAGGGTGAGACCAAGTGTCCACCATTTGTCGGTGTTGCACATGCGGATCGGAAAAAACCTCAGCCAAGTTATTGATAGGACCACACGGAACTTTGGCTGCTGCCAAATTACTGAGCCATTGCGCTTTGGTGCGCGTTTTAAAAACGCTATCGAGCATGGGCCCCAACACATCGCGGTGACGAACGCGATCTTGATTGCGTACAAAACGCGGATCGCTTGATAAATCAGTGCGATTGGCAACTGCGCACATCTTGGCGTATTGTTGATCGTTACCTACCGCCAAAATAATGTAATCGCGCTCGCCTTGTGCATTGTTTGCGGTTTCAAATACTTGATAGGGCACAATGTTTTGGTGCGCATTGCCCATGCGTCCAGGTACGTGACCCGTGTATTGTCCTTCAATTAAATAGTTGGCACCCAGGTTGGCGAGCATGGCCACTTGCGTGTCGAGAAGAGCCATATCCACGTATTGACCGACACCTGTTTTTTCCACATGACGCAATGCGGCCAAAATAGAAACGCTGGCATACATGCCAGTGAATAAATCAGCCACAGCAACACCTACTTTTTGTGGTCCACCACCCAAATCATCACGATCACCTGTGACGCTCATCAAGCCGCCCATACCTTGCACGGCATAGTCGTAGCCCGCACGATCACGATAAGGACCTGTTTGACCAAACCCCGTCACACTGCAATAAACCAAGCGCGGATAAAGTGACGACAAGCTTTTGTAATCCAAACCATAGCGAGCCATGTCGTCCACTTTAAAATTCTCAATGAATACATCGCAATGACTCAACAATTGTTTAATTAATGCTTGGCCTTGGGGTTTGGCGATGTCGCAAGTAATGGAGCGTTTGTTGCGATTGGTACCCATGAAATAAGCGGCTTCGCGGGTGTCTTTGCCTGTGGTGTCTTTTAAGAAAGGCGGACCCCATGTGCGAGTGTCGTCTCCGTTGCCCGGACGTTCAACCTTGATAACGTCTGCGCCTAAGTCGGCCAAGGTTTGCGTGCACCAAGGGCCTGCTAAGACACGGGACAAATCGAGAACACGGATTCCATCTAATGAATTCATGGGACTATTCTCGCTCAAGTGATAATGACGTGTTGATCGATTGCACTCAAGACCCTCACTCACACCCTTTGCGAAACTCTCATTCATGACCTCTTCCACATTGTTATCGCGCAAAAGTGCGGTAATCGTATTTATTGCATTTGCTTCTGCTTATTTTTTGTCGGCATTGGTCAGGGCTATTACCGCAATCTTATCCCCCACATTGACGACCGAGTTTCAATTGCAATCGAGCGATTTGGGCTTGCTTGCAGGCGGTTATTTTTTTGGATTCGCACTGACCCAATTGCCGCTGGGTAATTGGTTAGATCGACATGGGCCCAAAAAAGTTTTATTGGGATTTTTGAGTCTGTCCGTTTTGGGCTGCATTTTGTTTTCGATTGCAACCGATTTTTCTGCGTTGCTATTAGCGCGCGTCATCACGGGTATCGGCACGAGTGCGTGTTTGATGGCGCCATTAACCGGATACCGCCGTTGGTTTGATGCGGGCACACAGCTCAGAGCGAACTCTTGGATGTTGATGTCAGCCTCCTTAGGCATGCTCGCCTCCACGTTACCTGTGCAGTGGTTAATGCCTATTTGGGGATGGCGTCCCATATTTATAGGTATCGCTTTATTGGTCGTGTTGTCCATGTTGTTGGTGACATGGCAAGCACCCGCTTGGACCAACACAAACACTGCGACAAAACCTGGCGGACTCTTCTCAGGCTATGGCGAGGTGTGGCGTCATCCTTGTTTCAGACGGCTGATTCCCATGGGTTTTTTTTGTTATGCAGGATTGGTGGCCATGCAAACCTTGTGGGCAGGTCCGTGGATGGTTCGCGTGAGCGGCTACAGCGCTGAAGAAGGCGCATGGGGCTTGTTTGTCATCAATGTCGTCATGATGTTCACATTCTGGGTTTGGGGTTTTATTAACCCATGGCTTGCGACCAGAGGATGGGACGCCAACAGAATCATGACTTGGGGTGTGCCCTTGAGTTTGATCGTCTCCGTTTGGATTGCGCTCAATGGACAAAACGCAGGCTTAATTTCTTGGGTCATGTTTTGCGTCACCAGCTCTTTTGTGTCCATTTCACAACCTGCGCTGGGTATGGCTTTTCCTGCAACCTTAGTGGGACGTGCATTGTCGGCATACAACTTGGTGATATTCGGTGGTATCTTTGTGATTCAGTGGGGCTTTGGTCTCTTGGTTGACGTTTTAAAGCAAGCGGGTTGGAACACCGAACAAGCGTACCAAGGTGCGATGGGTGTATTTGCTTTTTGTTGTATTAGCGCCCATCTTTATTTTCTGTATTACAAAGTAGATAATCCAAGCATTCCAACGGCTGAAACATGAACGCAACAATTTTTATCATTGCACACGCACCGCTGGCGCAAGCGCTCAAGAGTTGCGCCATGCATGTGTACCCCGAATGTGCAGATGATGTGATGGTGTTGGACGTACAACCCCATGAGTCGCCCGAAAAAACTTTGCTCGATGCGCAAAAAAAAATCCAACATCGCCAAATGGAGCAAGTATTGGTGCTCACCGATATGCTGGGAGCAACGCCATCAAATGTCGCACAAAAGCTCGTCAATCAAACGTCGGCCAAATTAATCGCAGGCATTAATTTGCCCATGCTGTTGCGCACGGTGTGTTATCGACATGAATCTTTAGACACCTTGGTTCAGCGCGCACTGTCTGGCGGCACACAAGGCGTGCTACAAATTGCCCAAACACAACCGTCTCTTTAATCCATTTAAAAAAATGCGCAAACAAACGATCACCATCAGCAATAAATTGGGTTTGCATGCGCGCGCATCGGCCAAGCTCATCAAAACCGCAGGAAGTTTTCCTTGTGATGTTTTTTTAAGCAAAGACGACCGCCGTGTGAATGCCAAAAGCATCATGGGCGTGATGATGTTGGCTGCAGGCATGGGTTCAGATATAGAAATTGAAGTCAACGGAGAGAAAGAAGATTTGGCGATGAAATCGTTGTTAGACTTAATCAACGACAAATTTGGTGAAGGCGAGTAAAGCAAAATGACAATTGCCATACACGGTCTTGCGGTTGCACGTGGCATTGCAATTGGTCGTGCTGTTTTGGTGGCTTCAAGTCGCGTTGACGTTGCGCATTATTTTATTGAAAGCCATCAAGTTGAAGCAGAACTCGAGCGCGTGAACAATGCACGTCATGCGGTGAGTGATGAAATTCAACGATTAATAAAAAACATGCCCAAGGATGCGCCGCACGAACTCGAAGCCATTCTTGAAGTGCATCAAATGTTGTTGCAAGATGAAATGCTGGCCGAAGGTGTCAAGCATTGGATCGAAGACCGTCTTTATAACGCCGAATGGGCCTTAACCTCTCAACTAGAAGTGGTGGCAAGACAGTTTGATGAAATGGATGATCCCTATTTGCGCGAGCGCAAAGGTGATCTCGAGCAAGTCGTTGAGCGTGTGTTGCGATATATCAAGGGACTCGACACACAAACGCATGTGGTGGTGCAACGACCACAGCCCAACACATGGCAACAAGATTTACTCGATGACAATCACGAAGCGCCTCTTATATTGGTGGCGCATGATTTGTCGCCTGCCGATATGCTACAGTTCAAGCAAAGTGTGTTTGCAGGTTTTGTCACCGACGTGGGCGGCAAAACATCACACACGGCGATTGTTGCGCGCAGTTTAGATATTCCTGCTGTTGTGGGTGCTCGCACAGCGAGTCATTTGGTCAAGCAAGACGATTGGGTCATCATCGACGGTGATGCAGGCGTAATGATCATTGATCCATCGCCGATTATTTTAGAAGAGTATGGTTTTAAACAAAAGCAAGCTTCTTTAGAGCGTGAACGTTTGCTACGCTTGCGCTATACGCCTGCTGTAACTTTAGACGGTCAAAAAATTGAGTTATTGGCCAATATTGAAATGCCCGAAGACACCCCTGTTGCAATTCAAGTGGGCGCAGTGGGCGTGGGTCTTTTTAGAAGTGAATTTTTATTCATGGGCCGCGAAGGGCATTTGCCCGATGAGCAAGAACAATTTGAGGCCTATAAACGCGCAGTCGAAGGCATGAAGGGATTGCCCGTCACCATTCGCAGTGTGGATGTGGGTTCTGATAAGCCATTGGATCGAACGCTCAAAGGCGAGGCCCATCTCAACCCTGCATTGGGTTTGCGTGCGATTCGTTGGAGCTTGGCAGACCCTGCGATGTTCTTGACGCAATTGCGCGCCATATTGCGCGCTGCCGCTTTAGGCAAAGTCAAACTATTAATCCCCATGCTCGCGCAGGGTCAAGAGATTCGTCAAACCTTGGCATTGATTGATCACGCCAGAAAACAATTGGACTCGCGCGGTATGGTTTATGGTCTATTAGAAGTGGGAGCGATGATTGAAATACCCGCCGCGGCATTGGCTGTGAAAATGTTTTTGCGTTACTTTGATTTCTTATCGATTGGCACAAATGATTTGATTCAATACACATTAGCCATTGATCGTGCCGATGAACAAGTTGCGCATTTATACGACCCGCTTCATCCTGCTGTTTTGAAATTAGTGGCCGACACAATTCGTGAAGGCGCATTGCAAAACAAAGACGTGAGCGTGTGCGGTGAGATGGCGGGCGACCCCACCATGACTCGCTTGTTGTTGGGTATGGGCTTGCAACAATTTTCTATGCATCCCACTCAAATTTTGCGCGTGAAGCAAGAAATCTTGCGCGCTGATGTCGGTCGCTTAAAAGACTGGACAGAGCGCGTCATGCAAGCCGAAGACCCTGCCACTGTTTTTAATGCCAATTAATCAAAGACCAAATTTTTTCTGAAGTCAGTGGCATTTGTAATTGTTTGCATACTTGTGCGCGACCATTGCGAGCCAGCGCATCTGCAATGGCATTCACCACACAAGGCGTCGCGCCAATCGTGCCTAATTCGCCAACGCCTTTGACACCCAATACATTGTTGGTGCTAGGAGTTCGCTCATCCATTTCGGTGAGCATTTGCTTGGGCAAAATATCTGCACGCGGAACCGCATAGTCCATCAAACTGCCCGTGAGAAGCTGACCACTTGGCTCGTCATAAACCATGTTTTCATACAGGGCTTGGCCAATGCCTTGAATCGCACCGCCATCCAATTGACCACGAACAATGGTTGGGTTGACGACGCGACCCACATCGTTAACCGATGAATAGCGATCCATGGTGACTTCACCCGTTTGCGGGTCAATTTCAACTTCACACACATGACATCCATTGGGCCATGTGGGGCCACTCGATGTTGTTTTGCTATCGACTTCAATTTTTTGATTGGGTTGCATGGCTGCAATTTGACCGACCGAGCGTTGTAAATCTGTACCAGGCACAACAAACTTGGCGTTTTCGTAACGCAAATCTTGTGGCGATACTTCAAGATCTTTCGCCGCCAACTCACGCGCTTTTTCTAAAGTTTGTTGAGCGCCCACACTGACAGCAGACCCACCGGTAAACAATGATCGAGAACCTGCGCTGCCAAATCCATTGCCGCGATCGGTGTCTCCCAACACAATTTTGACTTGCGATAAAGGCACATCAAAAATATCGACAACGAGTTGTGCCAGCGAAGTGGCGATGCCTTGTCCCATCGCAATCACTGCAGAAAAAACTTCAATCGTTCCGTCGGGCAAGATGCGAACTTGAACGTTTTCTTCGAGCGCATTGCCGCCTGTCCACTCTAAAAACGTCGCGATACCAAGACCGCGCCACAAACCCTTTTTGGCCGATTGAGCCGCACGTGATTCAAAACCATGCCATTGGGATAACTCAAGACCTGAATTCATGACCGCTTCAAATTGACCCACATCATAAGTTTGTCCCATGGGGTTGCTATAGGGCATTTGCGAGGGTTGCACAAAGTTTTTTCGACGTAATTCAATTCGATCCATGCGGATTTGACGAGCCGCTTCATCCATCAATCGTTCGATGTTGTAAATAGTTTCCGGACGACCTGCGCCACGATACGCACCCGTATTCATCGTATTGGTTAATACAGTTTTAAATTGAAAATCGATGAGACCAATGTCATAAACACTGGTTTGAACCCAAGGCCCAATTATCAATTGAATTGCAAGACCCGTCATGCTGGGATACGCACCGACGTTGGCTAATGAATGAACGCGCAAGGCTAAAATTTTTCCACTTGCATCCAATGCCATTTGCGCGTGCGTTTGAATATTGCGGCCGTGACTGCTGGATAAAAAATCTTCGCCTCGTTCTGCAATCCATTTAACAGGACATTGCAGATGCTTCGAACAATAACCGACAACCAAATCCTCGGGATAGGGGCCTGTTTTCATTCCAAAACCACCGCCAACATCGCCAACGATCACGCGTACATCTTTGGGATCGATGCCGAGCAAGTCACACACGTTTGTGCGAATGCCAGTTGGCATTTGTGTGCTCATGCGAATGGTTAAGCGATGATTGTCGATGTAAGCCAACACGCTACGGGGCTCGATACTCATCGCATTTAATCGTTGGTGTGTGAGTTCTAAATCAACCACATGCGCGGCGTTGTCCATTATTTTTTGTGTGGCCTGCGCGTCTCCATAACTCGATTGAGCCGAGATGTTGTCTGGGTTGTCAGATAACAACGGCGCGTCAGCGGCGAGTGCATCAACAGGATTGACAACGCTGGGTAGGGGGTTGTAATCGACTTCAACGGCCTCTGCTGCATTGCGCGCGTTTTGCAGCGTGTCAGCGACAACGCAGACAACGGGTTCGCCTACATAGCGTACGCGATGAAGAGACAAAAGTCTTTTTGGCGCAGAGCCTGGAGCACTGCCATCGGCGCGTTTGAAGTTCATGAGCGCAGGCATGGGTTTGACGCCCGCATCAACCAAATGTTGACCCGTCAAAATCAATCGCACACCGGGCATTTTTTTGGCGACGTCGGTTTGAATACCAACAATATCTGCATGCGGATGCGGTGAGCGCACAAAAACGACGCGCTGAGTGCCTGCTGGCGTTACGTCATCGGTATAAACACCTTTGCCTTGTACCAAGGCTTCGTCTTCCATACGGGCAACGGCTTTGCCGCTACCAAATCGCAAATGGGATTGATCCATAAAAACCCCTATTTATTTTTTGTAAGTCTACAACTTGCTGGTGGCCTGGATTGTCCCAGCGTAGACGCTTGAGTCGGTCCATACAACTTCGAGTGGAAATCGTTGACCCTTGAGAAAATCTTCCATGCACTTGACGACCAAGGGGCTGCGATGAAGATGCGCGCTGTCATGCACCTCTTGAGGGGTCATCCACAACGTTTTCACAATGCCTGTATCTTGATTTCTGCCAGCCAACACAGGGCCCAATTCGCCACAATAAGCGTAGCGAATATAAGTGATGTCTTCTGTTGTGTGAGTTTGCGGGTTATTTTTTTGAAACCGAGACAAATAAATACCAATCAAAGCGGTCGGTCGAAAAGAATGAGTGGTTTCTTCTAAAGCCTCGCGTGCGCAAGCCTCTTGGGGCGATTCGCCAGGGTCAAGGTGCCCGGCAGGGTTGTTCAAGCGAAGACCCTCGGCGGTTTCTTCTTCAATCAACAAAAACCGCCCGTTTTTTTCAATCACCGCCGCAACTGTGACACTGGGTTTCCACCGAACATCCATAACCAATTAATCTCCACAATACAATAGGCGGATTGTCTGCGAGTTTTCCTTCTAGGGGCTTGTTGGCCCAAAACTCATGTAAGCTTGAGATCGGTTTGTAAAGTCCTTACACGGGGACCATCCGTTCGCACATTATTCGAGGAGATTTTCATGCAAATTGGTGTACCTGCCGAAACACTGGCGGCTGAGTCGCGTGTTTCAGTCACACCTGAGACCGCCAAAAAACTAATTGCACAGGGACATAGTTTGCTGATCGAGTCCGGTGCAGGCGTCAAAGCCAGCGTACCCGATGCATCATACGAGGCGGTCGGTGCACAAATCACCGATAAAGCGGGTGCTTGGGGTTGTGATTTGGTGCTCAAAGTGCGCGCGCCCTCCCAACAAGAAATGTCTTTGTGCAAGTTGGCCGGCACGATGGTTGGAATGCTCAACCCATTTGACGCTCAGGGTTTGCAGCGGTTGGCATCGGCTCAACTCACAAGCTTTGCCTTAGAGGCGGCCCCGCGCACCACGCGAGCGCAAAGCATGGATGTACTCTCATCACAAGCCAATATTGCGGGTTACAAGGCGGTGGTGATGGCGGCAGACAAATACCAACGATTTTTTCCGATGCTCATGACCGCTGGGGGCACCGTCAAAGCGGCTCGCGTGGTGATTTTGGGCGTAGGTGTCGCGGGTTTGCAGGCCATTGCAACGGCTAAGCGTTTGGGCGCTGTGATTGAAGCCTCGGATGTTCGCCCCAGCGTCAAAGAACAAGTCGAATCTTTAGGCGCTAAATTCATCGACGTACCCTATGAAACGCAAGAAGAAAAAGACGCGGCCGAAGGTGTCGGCGGCTACGCCAAGCCCATGCCACCGAGTTGGCTCGAGCGACAAAAGGCAGAAGTGGCCAAGCGTATTGCCTTGGCTGACATTGTCATCACCACAGCCTTGATTCCTGGTCGACCTGCCCCCGTGTTGGTAACCGAAGACATGGTTCGGTCAATGAAAGCGGGCTCCGTGATTGTTGACTTGGCCGCCGCACAAGGCGGAAATTGTCCGCTCACTGTGGCCGATCAAACGGTTAATCAACACGGCGTTGTCATCATTGGAGAAACCAATTTTCCAGCGTTGGTAGCGGCCGACGCATCATCACTGTATGCGCGTAATGTTTTGGATTTTCTCAAGCTCATCATCAACAAAGAAGGTGCGCTTCATGTCGATATGCAAGACGACATTGTTGCCGCTTGTTTAATGACGCAAGACGGACAAGTCAAGCGCGCAAGTTAAATTTTTAAATCATCCAACAAAAAATTGTTTGGCAAGGAGCCTTTATGGAAATCGTATCCCCCACCATCACCAATCTCATTATTTTTGTTCTCGCTATTTATGTGGGCTATCACGTGGTGTGGACCGTCACCCCCGCATTGCATACGCCACTCATGGCGGTCACCAATGCCATTTCTGCCATTGTGATTGTGGGCGCCATGCTTGCCGCCGCACTCACCACCACTCAACTGGGTAAGACCATGGGTGTGCTTGCCGTTGCTTTAGCGGCAGTCAATGTTTTTGGTGGATTTCTTGTGACTCGGCGCATGCTGGATATGTTCAAGAAGAAAAAATAAATTCCAGTCCGCGCACAGTGCTCAAAGGAAACTTTTATGTCAATGAATCTCGTCACCTTGCTGTATTTGATTGCCAGCATTTGTTTTATCCAAGCCCTTAAAGGCTTATCGCATCCAACCACATCCATTCGTGGAAATATTTTTGGAATGGCTGGAATGGCCCTTGCGGCGCTCACAACAGCCGCGTTAATTATTCAATTGGCAGGATCAGCCATGGGCTTGGGTTGGGTTGTATTGGGATTGCTCATCGGGGGCACAGCAGGCGCCATCATGGCGCAACGCGTAGAGATGACCAAGATGCCCGAGTTGGTTGCATTCATGCACAGCATGATCGGTTTGGCTACCGTATTTATTGGAATTGCAGCGGTTGCTGAGCCCTACGCATTTCAAATTGTTCAAAAAGCAGGCGACCTCATCCCCACAGGCAACAGACTCGAATTATTTTTAGGCGCGGCCATTGGTGCGGTCACATTCAGTGGTTCTGTCATTGCATTCGGCAAGCTCTCTGGTAAAAAATACAAATTCCGATTGTTTCAAGGTGCACCCGTTACTTTTCAAGGGCAGCATATGCTCAACTTGGTGCTTGGCCTCATCACCATTGGTTTTGGTTTGGTGTTTGTCGCCAATGGAAGTTGGGACGCATTTTTTGCCATGCTCGGCCTGTCTTTTGTGATGGGCGTTTTAATCATTATTCCTATTGGCGGTGCAGATATGCCAGTGGTGGTGTCTATGCTCAACAGTTACTCGGGATGGGCCGCAGCGGGCATTGGTTTTTCACTCAACAACAGCATGCTCATCATTGCAGGATCATTGGTGGGATCATCGGGCGCAATTTTGAGTTACATCATGTGTAAAGCCATGAACCGCTCATTCATTAGCGTGATCTTGGGTGGATTTGGTGGCGAGGTTTCTACAACAGGTGGCGCGGCCGCTCAGCAACGACCTGTTAAAAGTGGCAGTGCCGATGACGCCGCATTTGTTTTATCCAATGCCGAAACAGTCGTGATCGTTCCAGGTTATGGATTGGCCGTTGCACGTGCTCAACATGCAGTTAAAGAATTGGCGCACAAACTCACCGAAAAAGGAATCACTGTTAAATACGCCATTCATCCCGTGGCTGGACGCATGCCCGGCCACATGAATGTCTTGTTGGCAGAAGCCGAAGTCCCTTACGACCAAGTGTTTGAAATGGAAGACATCAACGGTGAATTTGGCCAGGTCGATGTGGCGATTGTGTTGGGTGCCAATGATGTGGTCAATCCTGCTACAATGGTCAAAGGTAGCCCCATTTATGGCATGCCAATTTTGGAAGCCTACAAAGCCAAAACAGTCATCGTTAATAAGCGCTCGATGGCCAGTGGCTATGCAGGACTAGACAACGAATTGTTTTACATGGATAAAACAATGATGGTTTTTGGCGATGCAAAAAAAGTGGTTGAAGATATGGTCAAAGCGGTTGTATAATTTTTAAAACTGCCGTATGTTGATGCATAGAACAAGGAGGCAAACATGATAAACGATCGGTTCTGGTTGAGCGCCTATCCGCAAGGTGTTGCTGCAGACATCGACGTCAACATTTATTCATCCCTGATTGAATTAATGGAAGACGGTTTTAAGCGCTTTGTCGATCAGCCCGCTTATAGTTTTTTGGGTCAACAGATGAGCTTTCGTCAACTCGACAAAGCCAGTCTTGATTTAGCAGCATATTTGCAATCGCTTCAATTAGTCAAAGGCGATCGTGTCGCCATCATGCTGCCCAATGTGTTGCAGTACCCCATTGCGGTTGCCGCGATCTTGCGCGCGGGCCTTGTCGTCGTCAATGTCAATCCACTTTATACCGCGCGCGAACTTGAGCATCAACTCAAAGACTCGGGCGCTAAAGCCATTATTATCATTGAAAATTTTGCATCTGTTCTTGAGCAATGCATCGATAAAATATCCGTCGAACATGTGGTGATTTGCGCCATGGGAGATCGACTCAGTTGGCTCAAAGGCCTCATCGTCAATTACGTGATTCGGCATGTTAAAAAAATGGTGCCGGCTTATGATTTACCCAAGGCCGTTCTATTTAATGATGCGATTCGCATCGGGCAATCGCAAACCTTTAAACCCATTGCACAAGGCCCCGACGATTTGGCCGTGTTGCAATACACGGGCGGCACAACGGGTGTTTCCAAAGGCGCCATGCTCTTGCATCGCAACTTAATTGCCAACACCTTGCAATCAGAAATTTGGAATCAGCCCGTCATCAGTCGCGTGCCGCCTCATCAACAACTCACGGCCGTGTGTGCGTTGCCGCTCTATCATATTTTTGCGTTCACTGTGAACATGATGATGTCATTTAAAAACGGCACTAAAAATATTTTGATACCCAATCCGCGCGATATTCCTGCCGTGCTCAAAGAATTATCCAAACACGTCTTTCATAGTTTTCCTGCCGTCAATACTTTATTCAATGCGTTGGTCAATCATCCCGATTTCAAAACAGTCGATTGGTCCAATCTCAAAGTATCGGTCGGTGGCGGAACGGCGGTTCAAGCCACTGTCGCCAAACAATGGTTTGACAACACAGGATGCCCGATTTGCGAAGGCTATGGTTTATCAGAGACCAGTCCTTCTGCCAGTTGCAATCCAACCACCAGCACACAATTTAGCGGCACGATTGGTGTTCCATTGCCCAATACACGAATGAAAATTGTTGATGACGATGGCGTTGATGTGCCGATGGGTCAACCTGGTGAAATCGTGATTCAAGGACCGCAGGTGATGGCCGGATATTGGCAAAGACCCGACGAAACCGCCAAAGTGATGACTGCAGACGGTTGGTTTAAATCAGGCGATATTGGCGTTGTTGACGAGCGTGGTTATTTCAAAATTGTCGATCGCAAAAAAGACATGATTTTGGTGAGCGGCTTTAATGTTTATCCCAACGAAGTTGAAGAGGTAGTGGCCATGCTCGACGACGTCTTAGAGTGTGCTGTGATTGGTGTGCCCGATGAAAAATCAGGCGAAAGAGTCAAACTCTTTGTGGTTAAAAAAGATCAGTCACTCACACAAGACATGGTGATGCGGCATTGTGAACAACAACTCACGCATTACAAAATTCCCAAAACCATTGAGTTCAGAACAGAGTTGCCCAAAACACCTATTGGAAAAATTTTACGACGCCAATTGCGCGATGCAGCCTAAACTTATTTGAGCCAACCGCGTTTTCTAAAATACCACATCGGCACAATCGCACTGGCAAACATCAGCACGAGCGCATACGGATAACCCAATGACCATTTCAGTTCGGGCATGTGTGCAAAGTTCATTCCATAAATACTGGCAATAAGCGTGGGCGGCAAAAGTGCCACGCTTGCAACAGAAAATATTTTGATGATTTTGTTTTGATTGATGTTGATGAAACCCACGGTTGCGTCCATCAAAAAGTTAATCTTGTCAAACAAAAATGCAGTGTGACTATCAAGGGACTCAATGTCTCGCAAAATTTGATGCGCATCTTCAAACTGATCGCCATTGAGCATACGCGCGCGCATCATAAAACTCACCGCGCGCCGTGTGTCCATCACATTGCGTCGAATGCGACCGTTTAAGTCTTCTTGTCGGGCAATAGCGCCTAACACTTCAGATGCTAAATCGTCTGTCACGTCTCCAGAAAGAACCAGTTTGCTGGCTTTTTCTAATTCGTCGTAAATACCTTCGAGCGTGTCGGCCGAGTATTCGGCGTCGGTATCGAAGAGTTTGAGCAATACGTCTTTTTCGTCTTCAATCAAGTCAGGTGCGCGACGCGCTCTTAAGCGAAGCAAACGAAAGACGGGTAAGTCTTCATCGTGAATGGAAAATAAAACGCCTTTGCTTTTGAGCCCGTTGTTGTGTTGATTCAAAATAAAAGCAACACGTACATTTCGTGTTTCTTCGCCGTCAACAATTAAAAAGTCACTGCGAATATGAAGCTCTCCATTGTCTTCTTCGTAAAAGCGCGCGGACTCTTCAATGTCTTCGTCCATCGCATTTTCTGGAATAGACAAGCCATAGTATTGTTTGACCCAACGTTTTTCTTCGAAGGTGGGTGACTCTAAGTCAACCCATATCGGTTTGAAACGTGAGAGTTCTTCTAGAGATTCAATCTCTTCTTGAAATAGGCGGCCGTTGGCAAGCGTGAAAATATTAAGCATGGCAGCTCACATGAAATGTTCACCGGGTGGTCGAAAGGGTTTGGGGTGTCGCTTTCGAATCCAGTGGCCCGGTCTGCCAGTAGAACTCGAAAGCTACCAACTAGGGTAGGTTTCCAAGGAAAGGTCTCCGTTATTTAAGATTTCAGAATTATGACACCGTGCGCTCACAAAACAAGTGCACTGTTACAGTATGTTGTTGAAATGTGAAAAACTTATGACGCAACCCTTATCACGCCGCAGAGAAAATTTTCTCCTCCTCACCCTCGCGGGCATTCAGTTCTCACACATCGTGGACTTCATGATCATGATGCCGATGGGGCCCATGCTCACCCATTTATTCAATATCAGTACGGCCGAGTTTGGTTTGCTTGTTTCAGCCTATACGTTTGCGGCAGGCGCATCTGGCTTATTGGCCTCTGGCTTTATTGATCGATTCAGCCGCAAGCGATTGCTTTTAAGTTTGTATGCGCTGTTTGCGTTGGCGACCTTGGCTTGTGGTCTGGCGCCATCTTATGGGGCTTTATTGATAGCGAGAATCGCTGCGGGATTGTTCGGTGGCGTATTGAGCGCCATGGCGCAGACCATTGTGGGTGATGTGATTGTTTTTGAGCGTCGTGGCCGTGCGATGGCTTTCGTGATGACGTCCTTTTCTGTTGCAACCGTTGCAGGCGTTCCTTCGGGATTGTTTTTAGCCAATGGATGGGGGTGGCATTCCCCATTCTTTGCTATAGCAGGCCTGTGTGTGTTGTTGGGCCTCATTGCCGCCATCACCATGCCACGCCTCGACCATCATCTTCATCACAATGCAGGCGTGACTGTCTTAAAAATGATGAGAAGCGTGTTGTCCGATGTCAATCATCAAAAAGCATTGCTGATGTCGGCCAGCATGATGTTTGCAGGCTTTACGGTGATTCCTTACATCACGATTTACAACCAAGGCAACGGCATCATGCAAGCGAACGAAATTCCGTATATCTATTTATGCGGCGGATTGGCAACCTTGATTGCCGCGCGTTGGTTGGGGATGTGGACCGATCGGTGGGGTAAGCGGCAAATGTTTCGCCTGATGATGGTCGTCTCCATCGTCCCGATGATGATGACGACCTTGCTAGAGCCAGTGCCTTTGTACATCGCCCTGTTGGTGTCAACGTTTTATTTCTTAACCATGAATGGCCGCATGATCCCTGGCATGGCTTTGCTCACATCGGCGGCCCAACCCCAGCATCGAGGCGCCTTCATGTCCATCAACGGCGCGGTTCAATCAGCCGCACTGGGGAGCGCCACGTTTGTAGGCGGATTATTGATTCAAACCGATGTACAGGGTCATGTGACCCGTTTTTGGGCGGCTGGATTGGTAGGCCTAATCTCGGCCGTTGTGGCTTATTGGGCGGCGGGTCAGGTCCGTATTTATACCGAAAACAAACCAACCTAATCAATTGATTGATGGGGGATAAAAAAGTGCAGAAATCACAGGTTTTATTTTAAAAATTAATTGCTTTTCTTGTCAGTTGGGCGCATAGTGAGAATGCTTGTCGCTTTATCGTGTCAGGGACGCGAGAGCAACGGGGCATTTCGTTGGAGGCCAATCTATGAATTTAACCATCAGCGGTCATCACCTCGAAGTCACGCCAGCACTTCGTTCATATGTCACAGAAAAACTAGACCGTATCATGAGACATTTCGACCAAGTGGTTGACGTAAAAGTCTTGCTCACGGTTGAAAAACAAAAAGAAAAAGAAAAACGACAGCGAGCTGAATGCAATATTCATGTCAAAGGAAATGATTTATTTGCGCAAAGTGCAAACGAAGATTTATATGCCGCGGTTGACGAATTGGTCGACAAACTCGATCGACAAGTCGTGAGGCACAAAGACCGATTACAAGATCACCACCACGAAGGCCACAAAAGAAGTTATC
>SHXN01000014.1 GCA_009693305.1 Limnohabitans sp. | reverse complement strand
AATTTGTAATGCAAGCCAAGCTAACACAAAAAGCCCCAGCCATCTTAGAAATGGTTTGAAGCGAATAAACTTAGAGAAAGATTTTTTCAAGGCTCACTCCATTTGGTTTGTAACGAGCCTTCTCGCGTGAAGTGAAAACGCGTGACCAACGCCAGTTGATCGATTTGTTTTCGTATGTCCGATGTAAACGCACCAAATGGCCCAGCGCTGGTGGCGATGGCTTGCGCACGACGATCTAAATCGGGATGTCCAGAGCTTTGAGCCACTTCAGCGACAATAACAAGGCCTCCCGAATTGATAGTGATGATCATGGTGAGCGCGCCATACAATTTTTTTCCATCTTTTTCTGGAAAATAAAGCGTGCCCTTGGCTTCAATTTTTTTTCGCATCGCATCGTAATACTGCGCGTAAATCACTTCGCGGGTGCTGGGACTGATGTAGAGTTTGCGTGGCTTTGCGTTTTGTTCTTGGATGCGTTGTTCAATCTCAGCCAACATTTGTATGAGTTGCTGTCGTTGATTTTTGCTTTCCGGTTGATTGGGGTCGGGTTGCGTCACAGGCAAGGTCGCCAACAAATCTTTGACTTGCGCCAAAAGCTTTTCTTGTTGCTTTTGCATTTGAACCACTTGCTCGCGCAATCTGCTGTCTTGCTCTTTGCCCATTTGATGGCGTGGCGCATTAGGCAAAGGCGATTGCGCACGCACATCTCTGTGATCGCCGCCGCCCGTTAAATTGGCTTGGGCCAAGGCTTGCGGTTTTGCATTTTTTGAAACATCGGTAAGCGTGTTGACCAAAATCACTTCGAGGGGAAGATCTTTCATCAATCGATCAAAACGCTCAGGTGCCGTAAAACGCAAAATCAATAATCCACCATGAACCACCAAGGACAGTGCAAATGCCCATTGCAAAATCGTGATGCGGGATAAAAAATCCTTGTTCATGGTGAGTTGAAATAGCCTTTTTCCAAATTGGGAGTCGTCTCCACCGCTTCTGTGCTTTCATCGGACATATCGATGGCAATTGCAATAGGGCCAGCCGACGGGACGTCGTCCCCTTCTCCGATTTCGTCTGTATTGCTCAGACTCGCATCACCGCTCATTAATGTTTCTAAATAATGCGCTTGCAAATCCAAACTGATGTCATCGATATCGCCGATGCGCACTTTGATGGGCGTGCCTCGTTCCAATGCGGGTGCATTCAATACACTCATTACCAATGGTAAGTGATCAGCACGCGCCATGGGAGGAGTGCCAGGAAAAGATTTGAAAACTTGTGCGTCTAATTGATCGATTGAATGTTGCTTCACGTGTTGCAAAGTCCAAAATCTTTCCATGCTCGCTTGATGTTGGTTGTAAGCGGTGTAGGCCGCGTCAAACGAAGAAATAATCGCAAACAATTCGGTGTCTTTGGGTTTGAAGGGAGCAATCAACGCAGCCGTTGCGCCATTTTGTGCGCACGCAATGATTTGCCATTGATTGACTAAATCGGTGTAGCGTCGCAAAGGAGATGTTGACCATGCATAACAAGCCACACCAATTCCGGCGTGCGGTAATGCCTTAGTGCTCATGCGCACTTTGACCCCAGGCGCCATACTCGCTTGACTTCGATAAATAGCAGGCACGCCCAAATCGGCCATCCATTGACCCCAGGTGCTATTAGCCAAAATCATGGCCTCGGCCACAATCAAATCTAAAGGTGTGCCGCGTTGTCTTTGCGTGATGACAACGCTTTCAGTTCCCAGTGGGCCATCTTCAGGCACGTTAACGATGCGAAAGTTGTAATCGGGTCGATTGAAATTTTCTGACTTGCCACGAACCACCTCGCGTTTCGATTTGAGATTTTGCGCAAGTCGAAATAAGAAAGATAACTCGGGTTGTGGCAGATGTGGTGTTATAGTTTTAGAAACATCGCCTGAACTACCTGCACACAGCCAAGATTCTGTCACCAGATCTTCTAATTGATCGTGACGCAAATTGGCTGTGATAGGTACTTGTTCGATTTTTGTGATGAAGCTTAATATATCTAAGGTTTCTTCATTGAAATTCACGTACAAAGAAACAGCAGGACAATTTTTTCCTTCTTGCAAAGTAAAAGACTCGACCACATGCGAGGGCAACATGGTGATTTTGTGGCCTGGCATGTACACGGTCGATAAGCGCGTTCGTGCGCATTGATCGATGGCATCGCTGGGCTTTAATGCGAGTGCGGGTGCGGCTATATGAATACCAACTGTCACGACGCCCGTTTGCAAACCTTGAACCGACAAGGCATCGTCAATCTCTGTGGTTTGAGAGTCATCAATGGAATAAGCTTGAACGGACGCCAAAGGCAAATCAAGTTTGATCGCAGGCGATTGCAAATTTAGAAAGCCGATTCCTTTTGGAAAATTTTCAAATAAAAATCGTTGCCAATGAAATTGATAGGGCGAAGATATGGCGCCAGTTTTTTGTAAAAGAGTGAGTGGTGCAATTTTGGTGGTCTTGGAAGCTTCAACAACCGCTTTGTACTCGGGCGCATTTTTGTCGGGCTTAAAAAGAATTTTGTACAACTGCTCGCCAATAGGTGGCGGGCATTGTTCTTGGGCTAGTTCTTGAGCCCACGCGTGAATTTGCTCTTGCAGTATTTTTTTCTTTTCGATCGTTGCCAGGGATTGCTTCAAAATATCTGCGGAAGCTTTTTTAAAACGACCCTTGCCTGCGCGTCGAAAATAATGCGGCGCGTCCAATAAGCAAAACAAACTAGCGGCTTGCTGCACCAAACTGGCACTGGCGTTGAAATATTCTTTGGCAAACTCTTCAAAGCCGAACTCTTCGTCAGGCGCAAATTCCCATGCCAAATCCAATTCGATCGACTCAGACAAGGCAAGGCCGTCGGCCATTAATTCTTGTGGAGACGGTTTTTCAAATAGAAGTATGACCTGCGTTGATTTCACTTTGAGGCGTTTGCCCGAATCGAGTTCAACCTGTGCGGATGTATTGGTCTGAGACAAGACCCGACCGGTTATAAATTTTCCAGAATCTTCAATTAATGCGTACATGCGTGTATTGTCCCATGTTGGCAAAACAGATCCGTTTCAGTTGATAATCAGTCCCAATGAATATTGTCATTGAAAACGCTCATTTTCTAAGAAGAATCAGGCCTTTGCTCAAAGGTTTTGATGGGCCGTTGGCGTTTGTGGTTTTTTTATTGGTTTGTACGGGTTTACTCACCATGTTTTCATCTGGCTTTGCCGACGGCCAGCGATTTTGGAATCATGGTCGCAATATGTTGATCGCCGGATTTATTTTGTTTGTGGTGGCTCAAATACCGCCACAAAAGCTGATGTCGCTTGCCGTTCCAATTTATACCGTCGGTTTGGCCTTGTTGGTCGCGGTCGCCTTATTTGGGCTCACCAAAAAAGGCGCGCGACGTTGGCTCAACATAGGAATCGTGATTCAACCCAGTGAAATCATGAAGATTGCAATGCCTTTGATGCTGGCTTGGTGGTTTCAAAAACGCGAAGGTCAAATGCGACCGCTTGACTTTTTGGTGGGCGGTTTAATTTTGCTAATTCCCGTCGCTCTCATTGCGAGGCAACCTGATTTAGGCACGGCTATTTTGGTTTTTTCAGCGGGCTTTTATGTTTTATTTTTTGCTGGATTGAGTTGGTATTTGATTATTCCGCCTTTGTTTTTCGGTTTAATCGGCTTGGTGTTGTTAATTGTTTTTGAACCCACGCTATGCGCCGATGGTTTTCGATGGCCGCTGTTGCACGATTACCAACAGCAAAGGATTTGTACATTGCTTGACCCTGGGCGAGACCCATTGGGGCGAGGATTTCACATTATTCAGGGCATGATTGCGATTGGTTCAGGTGGTTTTTGGGGCAAAGGCTTTATGCAGGGCACACAAACCCATCTCGACTTTATTCCTGAGCGAACCACGGATTTTGTTTTTGCGGCTTATTCTGAAGAGTTTGGATTGCTAGGCAATCTCTTTTTAATGGGGTCTTTTTTATTTTTGATCTTGCGAGGCCTGGCCATTTCACAAAATGGACCCACCTTATTTTCAAGACTTTTGGCGGGCAGCATCACCATGATTTTCTTCACCTACGCCTTTGTCAACATGGGCATGGTGAGCGGCATCTTGCCCGTTGTGGGGGTGCCATTGCCATTTATCAGCTATGGTGGGACGGCTATGGTGACGCTCGGTTTAGGCGTCGGTATTTTGATGTCAGTGGCTAAGGCCAAGCAATTGGTTCAATCCTAATTTGAATAATGGCTTGCATCAAAAGGTTTTTGTGCAAACCTCTACAATCGAGCCATGATCTCACGTGAACCTACCATTGAGCGATTAGCCATTGCTCGCCAATTATTGCTCGATCCCTATGGGCTTGATGAATCTCATTTAACGCGTGCGCTCTCGAATATTCGAGCGCATCGAGTCGATGACGCCGATCTTTATTTTCAATACACCCGATCCGAAGGTTGGAGTCTGGAAGAAGGCATTGTCAAGACGGGTTCATTTAGCATTGATCAAGGCGTTGGCGTTCGAGCGCTGAGCGGTGAAAAAACCGCCTTTGCTTATTCTGATGATATTTCTTGGGCCTCGTTACAAGACGCGGCCAACACGGTTCGAACGATTGCAAGCGCAGGCAATAACGCCAAGATCAAAATCCCCAATCAAAAAATTGCAGCGAGTCGCAGTCTTTATCTCGGCGATGATCCGATTGGCACTTTGGATAGTGCGGCCAAAGTTCAACTGCTCGAGCGAATCGAAAAACAAGCGCGTGCGCGCGACCCGCGAGTGGTTCAAGTCATGGCGGGTCTTGCCTCTGAATACGATGTGGTCATGGTCGCTCGTGCCGATGGCACATTAGCGGCCGATGTTCGACCCTTGGTTCGCTTAAGTCTGACCGTGATCGCCGAACAAAAAGGGCGTCGCGAAGTAGGATCTGCTGGCGGCGGTGGACGCTTTGGATTGGCATATTTTGACGCTGAATGCCTAACGCGTTATGTAGAAGAAGCCGTTGGCGCGGCGCTCACCAATTTAGAAGCGCGACCTGCACCTGCGGGTGAAATGACGGTTGTTTTGGGCCCTGGTTGGCCTGGCGTTTTGTTGCATGAAGCCATCGGGCATGGTCTGGAGGGCGACTTCAATCGAAAAGGGTCCAGCGCATTTGCGGGCAAGATTGGACAACGCGTTGCCGCTAAAGGTATTACGGTTTTAGACGATGGAACCATCAACGATCGAAGAGGTTCTCTCAATGTCGATGATGAAGGATGTGAAACGCAACGCAATGTCTTAATTGAAGACGGTATTTTGCAAGGCTACATACAAGATTCGATGAATGCGCGACTCATGGGCGTCAAACCCACAGGCAACGGGCGTCGTGAGAGTTATGCCCATGTGCCGATGCCACGCATGACCAATACATATATGTTGAGTGGGCAACAAACGCCTGAAGAAATTGTGGCCAGTATCGACAAAGGTTTGTACGCCACTAATTTTGGCGGCGGACAAGTGGATATCACCTCTGGCAAATTTGTTTTTTCAGCCAGCCAAGCCTATTGGGTTGAAAAAGGAAAAATTCTTTATCCCGTGAAAGGTGCAACCTTGGTCGGTAACGGCCCTGACGCACTCACGCGCGTCTCCATGGTTGGCAACGATATGGCCTTAGACAGTGGTGTTGGCACCTGCGGCAAAGAAGGGCAAAGTGTGCCCGTCGGAGTTGGGCAACCCACCCTGCGAATTGATGGAATCACAGTGGGCGGAACCGCCTAATTTGTGGCTCATCTCAAGCTGTGATATATTATTTTCCATGAATTCAGCGCATTTTTATTTTGGTTATTTTAGTTTCTCACGCTTTCATGGCGGTCGAGAGATTTGAACGTACCCAAAAAAACGCTCTGAACTCCCCAACCAACCGTCAGTCCAGACGGTTTTTTTTTACCTCCTAAACGGCATTCACCAACGAGGTTCTCATGAAATCCAGTATCACCGATTCAAAATATCACCCGCACCATGACAAGACCAGCGAGACAGACGATCAACGCATCAAGGAAATCACCGTGCTTCCGCCTCCCGAACATCTCATCCGCTTTTTTCCTATACAAGATACGGCCATTGAGACTCTCATCACTCGCACGCGCAAATCGATTCAAAGCATCATGCACGGCAAAGACGATCGATTATTGGTCGTGATTGGTCCTTGTTCAATTCACGATCCTGCCGCCGCACTTGAATACGCGCGTCGGCTCATCGGTGAACGAGAACGTTTTTCCGACACATTAGAAATTGTGATGCGCGTCTATTTTGAAAAACCACGCACAACCGTTGGTTGGAAAGGTTTGATCAACGATCCCTATTTAGACGAAACCTATCGCATCGATGAAGGACTGCGCATCGCACGTCAATTGCTCATCGAAATCAATCGCGTTGGTTTGCCAGCAGGCTCAGAATTTTTAGACGTGATTTCTCCGCAATACATTGGCGACCTCATCAGTTGGGGCGCTATTGGCGCGCGTACCACCGAGAGTCAAGTGCATCGCGAATTGGCGTCGGGTTTATCTGCACCGATCGGTTTTAAAAATGGCACCGATGGCAATATCAAAATTGCAACTGATGCGATACAAGCGGCGGCGCGAGGACACCATTTTTTATCGGTCCACAAAAATGGACAAGTCGCGATTGTGGAAACGCAAGGCAACAAAGATTGTCATGTGATTTTGCGCGGCGGCAAAGCGCCCAATTACGACGCGGCCAGTGTTAACGCTGCGTGTCAAGATTTGTTGTTTGCCAAATTGCCCGCACATTTGATGGTTGATTGCAGTCATGCCAACAGCAGCAAGCAACACGAAAAACAATTAGAAGTGGCAAGCGATATTGCCAAACAAATTGCAGGTGGATCAAATCAAATATTTGGTGTCATGGCGGAGAGTCATCTCAAAGGCGGCGCACAAAAATTTACACCAGGCAAAGACAAAGTCGGCGCATTGGAATATGGCAAAAGCATCACCGATGCGTGTATCGATTGGGACGCATCTGTGGGCTTATTAAAAGTTTTGTCGGACGGCGTTAAAGCCAGACGTCAACGAAAAAAATAATTCAAGTCGCTTGTTGTTGTAAGGCATTCAATAGTTTTTGATGAATGCCGCCAAAACCACCATTGCTCATGCACAAAATGTGATCACCTGGTTGTACCGATTGCGTCACTTGTGCAATCACTTCTTCGATGGTGTTTGCAACCTTTGCACGCTGGCCCATGGGTGCCATCACTTTTGTGACGTCCCAGTCGAGTCCTGCACTGTGGCAAAACGCCAGATCGGCCATCTCCAAACTCCAAGGTAGTTGCGATTTCATTGCGCCTAATTTCATGGTGTTACTGCGCGGTTCAAAAACGGCCAAGATTCTGGATGAACCCACTTGTTTTCGCAACCCATCGATGGTGGTTCGTATCGCAGTTGGGTGATGTGCAAAGTCATCGTAAACGGTAATGGCCCCAGAGCCTTTGCCAATCACTCCGCGCACTTCCATGCGACGCTTGACGTTTTCAAATGTAGACAACGATGCGCACGCATCTGTTGGTGCCACACCCACATGATGTGCCGCGGCGATGGCTGCGAGTGCATTCATTTGGTTATGCACACCTGTGATATTCCAGCGAACTTCTCCTTGATTTTTGCCATTCAAGGACACTTCAAATTGTGAAGGTTCGCCGTGTGCTTGCCATTGCGATTGTGGGGACTGACCAAAAGAGGTTTTGTTACTCCAGCATCCTTGTGCAAGAACACGCCCCAAGCCTTCTTCATCGCTATTAAAAATAATTTGACCCGATGGCGGTACTGTGCGCACCAAGTGATGAAATTGTTTTTCTATCGCGCCTAAATTTTCAAAAATATCGGCATGATCAAATTCTAAATTATTCAAAATAGCAGTGCGAGGTTTGTAGTGAACAAACTTGCTTCGCTTGTCAAAAAATGCGGTGTCGTATTCATCGGCCTCGATCACAAACAGTGGGCGAGTTTGATTGTTGGCTAATTGACCCAAGCGTGCAGAAACGCCAAAGTTAAGAGGAACGCCGCCAATTAAAAATCCAGGCGTGAGGCCTTGCGACTCCAATATCCAAGTGAGCATGGCTGTGGTGATTGTTTTTCCATGCGTTCCTGCACCGGCCATGACGTGTCGACTCTGGTGAGGTGCGTGCAGTAGGTGATCGCACATCCATTGGGGTCCACTGGTGTAAGGCAAGCCCTGATCCAATATGGCTTCCATCAAAGGAAATTTGGGCTGGCCGTTGTCGAGTCGACTTCGACTGACGACATTCCCAATGACATACAAATCTGCTTTTAGTTTGAGTTGATCGGCGCCAAACCCTTCTATCAACTCGATTCTCAAGCTTCGAAGCTGATCGCTCATGGGTGGATACACGCCGGCATCGCATCCAGTGACTTTGTGACCCGCTTCTCGCGCCAACGCGGCCAAGCCTCCCATGAAGGTGCCGCAAATACCCAATATATGTATGTGCATCGATAGATTGTAAAAGGCGAATGGCTGAATCGAAGGCACAATTGGCTCATGCAAGATTTGGAGCAAGAATTATTGTCAACGGCCGCGCGATTGATTGTCGAAGGAGGCTTGAGCTATCAAGCCAGTAAAAAGCGCGCGGTTAAATTATTGGGTTTGCCCGTACGCACAGCATTGCCCAATAACGACACTCTCGAAGACCATGTGAGAGAGTACATCTCCTTGTTTTGTTCGGATACGCAACCCGGCGAGTTGCTGGCTTTGCGTCAATTGGCGGTTATTTGGATGCGTAGACTTGAAGAGTTCAAGCCCCATCTGACTGGCGCTGTCTGGCGCGGAACAGCCACTCGTTTGATCGATATTCATCTTCAATTGTTTTGTGAAGACTCCAAATCGGCAGAAATTAAATTGATCGATCAAGGTGTTTCCTATGATGTGACCCCTTTTGTGGGTATTCATGGCCAAACCGTTGATGTGCTGAGTTTGAGCAGTTGGTGCGAACCCTTGAATGAGTATGTAGGCGTGCATCTTTCTATTTATGATTTAGACGATATTCGGGGAGCTTTGCAGCCCGACTCCAAAGGATTGACCAAAAGTGGTTCGCTCAAAAGTCTTGAACTTTTATTGAAAGATACGTATGAATGATGAGTTTTCGAGCGATTCAAAGAGCCATTCGCTTCAAAGAAGAGGCTTGATGGCGGGCGTAGCGCTCTTATCGGCTTTGGGTGGATATGGTTTATGGCGCTGGAGACAACCCGAGCAATTGGACGCGGCAACAGAAAAAAAACTATGGTCGTCGGTGTTTGATACACCTGATGGCGGCAGTTTGAGTATTCAAGACTTGAGGGGAAAGCCCTTGGTGATTAATTTTTGGGCGACATGGTGCGCACCATGCGTGGAAGAAATGCCGTTAATTAACGCCTTCTATCAACAAAACAGATCTAAAAGTTGGCAAGTTGTTGGTTTGGCAATCGACCAGCCCAGTTTGGTTAAAAAGTTTTTAACCCGATACCCTGTTGAGTATGTGGTGGGTTTAGCGGGTTTAGAGGGTACTGAGCTGGCAAAAAATTTAGGGAATTTGGCAGGTGGATTACCATTTACCGTGATTTTAAATGCAAATGGGAGCATTTTGACCAAAAAATTAGGCAAATTAAACGAAAATGACATCAAAAATTGGGTGTGATCGGTGCACTAAATTGAGTTGGTTTCTCAAAATAGGTATTTTTTGGTGTAAATTCGCACTTTCTTATTAGCAAAAACACTGACACATGGATTTAAGAAAGCTCAAGACGCTCATCGACCTGGTGGCCGACTCCAACATTACCGAACTTGAAATCACTGAGGCTGAAGGCAAGGTAAGAATTGTCAAAAGCGGATCTCAAGTAGCCGCAACGACGGCGGCGCCCATGCAAGTCGCCATTCCAGCGGCTCCATTGGTTGCACAAGTCCCGGGAGGTTCTGAAGCGACAGCGCCAGAATCACCCAGTGTGCCCGCCGCCAACAAAGCATCGGGGCATATTGTTAAGTCACCAATGGTCGGCACTTTTTATTGCTCGGCCAGTCCTGGTGGTAAACCATTTGTTGAAGTGGGCGACTCCATCAAGCAAGGCGAAACCATTTGCATCATTGAGGCCATGAAAATCCTCAACGAAATTGAATGCGACTTCACAGGGACCATCACCAAAATTTTGGCAGAAAACGGGCAAGCCGTTGAATACGGCCAACCTCTTTTTGTGATTGAGTGAGCCTCAAGTGATGTTCAAAAAAATTCTGATTGCCAATCGCGGCGAGATTGCACTGCGTATTCAAAGGGCTTGTCGTGAGCTCGGGGTCAAAGCGGTCGTTGTTTATTCGGAAGCCGATCGTGAAGCCAAATACGTTAAACTGGCCGAAGAAGCTGTTTGCATAGGTCCAGCCCCATCGGCCCAAAGCTATCTCAATATGCCAGCCATCATTTCAGCGGCTGAAGTCACAGACGCTGAAGCGATTCATCCAGGTTATGGTTTTTTAAGTGAAAACGCAGACTTCGCTGAGCGCGTCGAAAAAAGTGGGTTCAGCTTTATTGGGCCTACTGCAGAATCGATCCGCATCATGGGCGACAAGGTGTCCGCCAAGCAGGCGATGATTAAAGTGGGCGTTCCTTGTGTGCCCGGTTCTGATGGCGAATTGCCCGACGACCCTGTTGCGATTCGTCGCACAGCAAAGTCAGTGGGCTATCCCGTCATCATCAAGGCGGCGGGCGGCGGTGGCGGGCGTGGTATGCGTGTGGTGCATACAGAGGCTGCGCTTATTCATGCAGTTCAAACCACCAAAGCAGAAGCGGGCGTAGCGTTTGGTAATCCTGCGGTTTATATGGAAAAGTTTTTACAAAACCCGCGCCATATCGAGATACAAATCATTGCAGATAAATTTAAAAACGCGGTTTATTTGGGTGAGCGTGATTGTTCCATGCAAAGACGCCATCAAAAAGTCATTGAAGAAGGGCCAGCACTGGGCATTGCTCGAAAATTAATCGAAAAAATCGGTGAGCGTTGCGTGGCTGCTTGCAAAAAAATTAGCTATCGTGGCGCTGGCACTTTTGAGTTCTTGTACGAAAACGGTGAGTTTTATTTCATAGAAATGAATACGCGCGTTCAAGTTGAGCATCCCGTCACAGAATTTATAACGGGCGTGGATATCGTTAAAACGCAAATCATGGTTGCTGCGGGTCAAAAGTTACCCTTTAATCAAAAGCAAATTGAAGTGTGTGGACACGCCATTGAATGTCGCATCAATGCAGAAGACCCCTACAAATTTGTGCCGTCACCGGGTCGCATCACCATGTGGCACGCACCCGGTGGCCCTGGCGTGAGGGTCGATTCACATGTGTACACCAATTATTTTATTCCTCCAAACTATGACTCCATGATTGGCAAAATCATTGTTTATGCTGACACGCGTGAGCAAGCCATTTTGCGCATGCGAACGGCTTTGTCAGAAACAGTGGTTGAAGGCATTCAAACCAATATTCCATTGCATCGCGAAATCATGGCGGATTCAAAATTCATGGCGGGTGAAATCAATATCCATTATTTAGAAGAGTGGTTGGCAACGCACAAACGTTAATGCTATGTTTGAGATCTGCATTCTGTCACCGCAAGATCAAGTAAAAATCATCAGCGATGCGTTGATGGTTTTGGATGCGTGCAGTGTCTCAGTCGAAGACGCAGACGCGCATACAGACGCAGAGCAAGCTTTGTTTGGCGAACCAGACATGCCGCCACCCCAAGTGGGTTGGATCCATTCGCGCGTCATTGCTTTGTTCAATGAACAAGAAGATGCAGAGCAAGCATCTCAATGGTTAAGTCAACAAGACTTCATGACGCAATGTAAAATTTTGCAAATCTCACAAGTTCCTGAACAAGATTGGGTGCGATTAACGCAATCGCAGTTTGTGCCTGTCTCTATTACCGAAGATTTTTGGATTGTTCCCACGTGGCATGAACCGCCCGCGCAAGCCAAAACGATCATTCGATTAGACCCAGGGCTTGCATTCGGAACTGGGACGCATCCGACCACGCGCATGTGCCTGCGATGGATTGCAAAACATATTCAATCTTCACAACGCGTGCTTGATTACGGTTGTGGCTCAGGCATTTTGGCCATTGGTGCATACATGCATGGTGCAAAACATGTCGACGCGGTTGATATCGATCCTGAAGCACTGGTTGCAACTCAAAACAATGCGCTCCCCAATCATTGTGTGATTCGATCGGGGTTGCCCGATCAATGCTTGGGCCCTTATCAAGTTGTTTTGGCAAATATCTTGGCATCTCCACTCAAAGTGCTGGCGCCACTTTTATGCGCGCAAGTTCAGCGCGCGGGGCATTTGGTGTTGGCGGGTATTTTGTCTCGACAAGCTGAAGAACTCCAACAGGCCTATCAACCTTATTTAAATTTGCAGGTGTACGACGAGCAAGAAGGTTGGATTTTGATGACCGCTAAAAAATCATGAGTTTTATTACCCGTTGTACCGAATGCAAAACTGCATTTCATTTACAAGCCGAGCAGTTAAGCGCTGCCAATGGTTGGGTCAGATGTGGCGCCTGCGATCACAGTTTTGAAGCCGATAAAAATTTATATGAACTAACCGATCAACCTTGGCTAGATTTATCGCTGGGCGTTAAAGAAGAAAAACCAATCCCCCAAAAGAAACCCAAGTCGGGACTGTTTTTAAAAAGCCTGATTGTTTTAACTATTGCCGCTTTAGTCATTGGATCGCTTTTGCAAATCGCTTTGATTCAACGCAATTGGATTGCGGCCGTTGAGCCAACGCTGGGTCCATGGCTTACAAAGTTGTGCGATTGTCAATTGCAATGGCCAATGGACGCCAAGGCCGTGCATATCGAAAGCAGTCGTTTTGAGCTTCAAGAAGACGGTCGCTACTTGATGGAGTTTCAACTTAAAAATACGCTATCCTATCCAATCGCTACGCCATCTATCGAGTTGCAGTTAACGAATTCGGATGATCAAGTGGTTGTTCAAAAAATAATTCGACCCGAACAACTGGGCCTCACGGATGTGTTGCGACCGCAAAGAAATCAACTTGCAAAATTGGTTTTTTCTTTAAATGAATCGCTACCTGTTGAGGCGGTTGGCTTTAAGGTCAAATTGTTTTACCCATAATTAAAAAGGATTTTTAAATGGCTGCGCTTATTTGTGGTTCTCTGGCATTTGACACCATCATGTCATTTGAAGGTCGATTTGCAGAACAAATCTTGCCCGATCAATTGCATATTCTCAATTTTTCATTTTTGGTGCCTGCATTGCGTCGAGACTTCGGAGGTTGTGCGGGCAATATTGCTTACAGCATGAAATTGTTGGGTGGAGAACCACTGGTGATGGCCACCTTGGGAAGCGATGGTGATACTTATCTTCAGCGCATCAAAAAATTGGGTCTTTCAACGAAGCACATCGAAACCGTGTCTGATCATTACACCGCGCAAGCGATGATCATGACCGATCGCGACAACAATCAAATCACGGCTTTTCATCCAGGTGCCATGATGCAGGCTCACATCAATCGCATTGAAAAAGATTCAAACATTCGATTGGGCATTGTGTCACCCGATGGACGTGATGCGATGCTGATGCACGCTGAGCAGTTTGCACACGCGGACATCCCATATGTTTTTGATCCTGGTCAAGGGCTGCCGATGTTTGATGGTGCTGATCTCAATCGATTCATCGATCAAGCCACCTGGGTTACTGTGAATGACTACGAAGGAAAAATGTTGTCCGATCGAACAGGCCAAGACAGCGCGCAAATTTCTAAACGCGTTAAAGGTTTGATTGTGACCTTAGGAGCGCAGGGCTGTGAAGTTTGGATCGATGGAAATCAAATTATTGTGCCGCCTGTCAAAGCACAAGCTGTGGTCGATCCAACGGGTTGTGGCGATGCATGGCGTGGCGCCTTGTTATTCGGTCTTGAGCAGGGATGGTCGCTTGAAAAATGCGCGCATCTAGGTAATCAAGTCGGCTCCATCAAAATTGCAAGCAAGGGCCCTCAAAACTATTCGTTGGATGGTTTGAAAAAATAAAAAAAGCCCGAGATGAGCGGGCTTTTGAATGTGCCACTGATGGTTGAGATCAGGGTCTGCTTGCCGTAGGAAATGGCCACGCCGCCTGTGGGTTGAGCGTGGTTTGTGCAACAGGTGCAGTTGCCTCAACTACTGGTTTATGAGCGACGGCCGGTGGTGCTGGCTTTTTTACCACTGGTTTTTTTGCAATCGGTTTGCTCGCTACAGCTTTTTTAGCTGCTGCTTTTTTGGCGGCTGGTTTTTTTGCGACTGACTTCTTGACAACTTTCTTTGCTGCCGGTTTCTTAGCCGCTACTTTTTTGGCCGCAGGTTTTTTTGCAGTCACTTTTTTTACTGGCTTTTTAGCGGCTGGTTTTTTAGCAACTTTTTTAACCGGTTTTTTTGCGACTGACTTCTTGACAACTTTCTTTGCTGCCGGTTTCTTAGCCGCTACTTTTTTGGCAGCAGGCTTTTTCTTAGCTGACACTTTCTTCTTTGCTAGGGACTTCTTTGCGTCCATTTTTTTTTCAGTTGCCATTGTTTTCTCCTAGATCGTGAGATCGTTGGTTCTAGGGACTTGAAAACCTACAATAGGTTTCCAGCGATTCAAGGAGTTGAATCCGGGCTCAGTTCCTTGAACGGGTTGCGTTCTCACCAAGAACTTTTGAAAGCTGAGAGTGATGAGGTGAGAACAAATTACAAACATAGTGAGTGTTAATCCCAGGAAAGTGCGCCGCCTGTTTGATACTCGATTACACGAGTTTCAAAGAAGTTGCGTTCTTTTTTCAAGTCAATCATTTCGCTCATCCATGGGAAGGGGTTTTCTTCGTTAGGAAACAACGGTTCGAGTCCAATTTGTGTGGCTCGACGATTTGCAATGTAGCGTAGATAGCCTTTAAACATGGAGGCATTAAGACCCAACACGCCGCGTGGCATGGTGTCTTCAGCATATCTGTATTCAAGTTCAACAGCAGTTTCAAATAATCCAACAATTTCAGCTTTAAATTCAGCGGTCCACAAATGAGGATTTTCAAGTTTAATTTGATTGATCAAATCAATGCCAAAGTTGCAGTGCATGGATTCATCGCGCAAGATGTATTGGTATTGCTCTGCGGCGCCCGTCATTTTGTTTTGGCGACCCAAGGCCAAAATTTGCGTAAAGCCTACATAAAAGAACATACCTTCCATGAGGCAAGCAAACACAATCAAAGATTTGAGCAATGTTTGATCGTTTTGGTGTGTGCCCGTATTGAAATGCGGATCCATGATGGCATCAATAAACGGAATCAAAAACTCGTCTTTGTCGCGAATCGATTTAACTTCATGATAGGCGTTAAAAATTTCGCTCTCGTCCAAGCCCAAAGATTCCACAATATATTGGTACGCGTGGGTATGAATGGCTTCTTCAAACGCTTGACGCAACAAAAACTGACGGCATTCAGGAGCCGTGATGTGGCGATAGGTGCCCAACACAATATTGTTGGCGGCCAAAGAGTCTGCGGTTACAAAAAAGCCAAGGTTGCGCTTCACCAAGCGACGCTCGTCTTCCGTCAATCCATTGGGATCTTTCCAAAGGGCAATATCGCGCGTCATGTTGACCTCTTGCGGCATCCAATGGTTGGCGCAAGAGGCTAGATATTTCTCCCAAGCCCATTTGTATTTAAAGGGGACCAATTGATTGACGTCTGTTTGGCCGTTGATGATGCGTTTATCAGCCGCATTGACGCGACGTGAGAGTTCTTTTTCAACGGGCTTGTCAGCAGAGGCTACAACAGATGGCGATGGAATCGGTGCTCCATCATTGAGCGTGCGTGGCGCGGGGCTGAGAGAGGGTGCTGTATCCGCCAAGTTGGTATGCATACCATTGTCTGGTGGGGTGGGCTTAACTTCTTCGTCCCAGGTCAACATAAAAATATTTCCATTAAAAGATTATCGCGACTTCATGCAAAAAAAGCAAATTGCTGATTTGCAAAGTACGCAAACGTTGTTGTTGAATTGCATCGTTGCCGAGACAACTATGCGGCTTTGAAATTATTGGCAGGCTTCGCAGGTGGGATCATCAACCCCACAAAACTTCACATCGGTTGCAGGTGATGCACACAGTTGTGCTCTTGCGGCAGCAGCGGCTGCTTCGAGTGCGCTTGTTCCACCAGCGCCACCAGCGGAGGACACAGAGTTGAGTTGTCCAGATTTGACGGTTGATTTTTCTGCTTGGGTGGCACTTGATGTGCGCAAGTAGTAGGTGGTTTTGAGGCCACGCAACCACGCCAACTTGTAGGTTTCATCGAGTTTTTTGCCAGATGTACCTGCCATGTAGATGTTGAGCGATTGCGCTTGATCGATCCACTTTTGACGACGTGCCGCTGCTTCGACCAACCAATGGGTGTCAACTTCAAAAGCTGTGGCGTACAAGGATTTGATTTCTTCAGGAACGCGATCGATGGAGCGCAGTGAACCGTTGAAATGTTTGAGGTCCATGACCATCACGTCATCCCACAAGCAAAGTCGTTTGAGGTCGCGAACCAAATAAGAGTTGATGATGGTGAATTCGCCTGATAAATTGGATTTGACCGAGAGATTGCCAAAACAGGGTTCGATCGATGCATCGACACCCACAATGTTGGAGATGGTGGCTGTGGGTGCAATGGCGACGCAGTTGGAGTTGCGCATGCCGTCTTTGGCGATTTTTTGACGCAATGCATCCCAATCGAGGGTGGATGAGCGATCGACATCAACATAACCGCCACGGGCTTCTTGTAGAAGTTGTAATGTGTCTAGAGGCAAAATGCCTTGATCCCACAAAGAGCCTTTGTACGTGGAGTATTTGCCTCGCTCACGGGCGAGTTCGGTTGACGCCCAATAAGCGTAATAGCAAACCGCTTCCATTGATGAATCTGCAAAATCAACGGCTTCTTGTGATGAGTAAGGGATGCGCATGGCATACAAACTGTCTTGGAAAGCCATGATGCCCATGCCGACGGGGCGATGGCGCAAATTGGAATCGCGTGCCTTTTTGACCGCGTAATAGTTGATGTCGATGACGTTATCGAGCATGCGCATCGCTGTTTTGACGGTGCGTTTGATTTTGTCGTGATCGAGTTCTTTGCCGTTGGGGCCATCTTTTAAATGATGAATCAAATTGATGGAGCCCAAATTGCAAACCGCGGTTTCGGTGTCGCTGGTATTGAGTGTGATTTCAGTGCACAGATTGGACGAGTGAACAACACCGATGTGTTGCTGGGGCGAGCGCACATTGGAAGCGTCTTTGTAGGTGATCCATGGATGACCTGTTTCAAACAACATGGTGAGCATCTTGCGCCACAAATTGGAGGCCTGCAAAGTTTTGCTGGGTTTGATTTCACCCAATTTGGCTTTGGCTTCATAAGCAACGTAGGCTTTTTCAAAATCTTTGCCAAACAAATCATGCAGATCGGGAACATTAGAGGGAGAGAACAAAGTCCACTCGCCTTTTTCCATGACGCGACGCATGAATAGGTCTGGAATCCAGTTGGCTGTATTCATGTCATGGGTGCGACGACGATCGTCACCCGTGTTTTTTCGCAACTCTAAAAATTCTTCAATGTCTAAGTGCCATGTTTCGAGATAGGTACAAACTGCGCCTTTGCGCTTGCCGCCTTGATTGACGGCAACTGCTGTGTCGTTAACAACCTTGAGGAAGGGAACCACGCCTTGTGATTCGCCATTGGTGCCTTTGATGTGACTGCCAAGAGCGCGTACACGCGTCCAGTCGTTGCCCAAACCGCCCGCAAATTTGGAGAGCAATGCGTTTTCTTTGATGGACTCGTAAATGCCGTCTAAGTCATCGGGCACGGTTGTGAGGTAGCAACTGGAAAGTTGTGAGCGCAATGTGGCGCTATTGAACAATGTGGGCGTGCTCGACATGAAGTCAAAGGAAGACAAGACTTCATAGAACTCGACGGCACGCGCCTCGCGGTCTACTTCGCTAAGTGCGAGACCCATGGCCACACGCATGAAGAAAGACTGAGGCAATTCGATGCGTTGTTTGCGAACGTGAAGGAAGTAGCGATCGTAAAGTGTTTGCAATCCTAGGTAATCAAACTGTAAATCGCGCTCGGCTTTGAGCGCTTTGGCGAGTCTGGGCAAATCAAACTGCAACAAGCGCTCGTCTAATAAACTGTTGGCGACGCCTTTTTGGATGAGCTTTGGAAATTGCGCGACATATTGTGCAGACATTTCTTCTTCAGTGACTTCCACGCCAAAAACTTCTTTGGCAATGGTATGCATCAACAAGCGTGCCGTGACGTAGGTGTAGTCAGGATCTTTTTCGATTTTTGTGCGCGAAGCCAAGATGGCTGCTTTCATCACTTCTTCGATAGGAACACCGTCGTAAAGATTGCGAAGGGTTTCGGTGATGATGGGCTCGGCTTGAATGTCATTGCCCAAGCCTGCGCAGGCCGCATACATCAGGCCTTTGAGTTTTTCGAGATTGAGGGCGACGCGTTGGCCGTTATCAATAACGTGCAGTTGGGGTTCGGTGGAGACAACGGTTTCTTTTTGTGAGGCGCGTTCTTGTGCACGGCGTTCGCGATAGAGAACATAGGCGCGCGCAACTTCGTGATGACTACCGCGCATCAAACCCAACTCGACTTGGTCTTGTACGTCTTCGATGTGAAAAGTTCCGCCGCCTGGACGTGAGCGAACGAGCGCACGCATGACTAGCTGTGTGAGTCCGTCAACGGTTTCGCGCACGCTTGCAGACGCAGCCCCTTGCGTTCCGTGAACGGCTAAAAACGCTTTCATCATCGCGACAGCAATTTTGGCGGGCTCGAAAGGAACCACTGCACCATTGCGTCGAATAATTTGGTATTTAGCGTATGTGGAGATATGCGATGACTGCGATGTTGGGCTTGCCGTTTCTGAGCCCTTGATGTATGTGGATGGCTCGGAGGCAGGTGTTGCGATTTGCATCTTGTTTCAATTCCTTACTGACTTGTTTGAATGATTTTTTTGAGGGGGAAATGCCCTGCCGAACTTAAAAACCGAATTTCTTTTTGTTCCAAGGTAACACTATATATGGGGTTGGGTGATATTTCAATACGCTACCCCTAGTGTTTTCAATTATTTTAGGTGGAAAAAGTTTGGGCGACTATTTGTCTAAGCTAATATTTTTTTATTTTTTTGAATGGACATCAAAAAACCACGGGTCAGTGCTTGCTTAATTTTTAAAAAGCCGATGAATATGGGCTTGACAAGCGCAAATGCAAGAAAAAAAAGCGTCAATTGTCAATCGAAACGATTAAGAAAATATTTTTCGGGGCAACCGCAGGACTGTTGAAATAATTTCCAATTAAATTTTTCGCCTGGATCTTTTTTTCGTTGGGGTGCAATGTCTTGGTGCCCAACAAAATGCTGGATGGGGTACTTTAGCGTTAAAGATGAACACAAACTACTTAATGTTTCATATTGTGGTTCTTCAAAGGCGTTGCCTTCAAGGCCTTCAAGTTCAATGCCAATTGAAAAATTGTTGCATTGGGTGCGCTCTTTAAAGGATGACTCTCCCGCATGCCAAGCACGCTCGTCGCAACTCACAAATTGAATGAGTTCACCACCGCGCTTGATATAAAAGTGGGATGAGACTTTGGTATCTTTTAAATTGTTGAAATAAGGGTGCGCGGAGTGATCAAGTTGGCTCAAAAAAAATGATTCAACCTGATGACTGCCATATTGGCCTGGTGGCAGACTGATGGAATGAATAACAACCATATCAATGGCGGTATTGGTAGGTCTTGCATTGAAATTGGGTGAATGCAAATGGTGAGCAAATCGATACCAACCGTTTTGCCATGTGGTATGGATCACGATGCACTTTCGTGTTGTTGGCGATGCGCTTGGCTGCAATAGTTACCTTTGATACCTGTAATTGCATCATTGGCGGGTAGATGAACACGGCAGATCGCGCATTGAATCATTTCGATGGAGCCATCTGTTTTGTTTTGTTGTTGGGCTTGTTTTGAAGCGGACGGTCGACGAATAAACCAGACAACGCCCAACACAATAACCAGCAAAAAAAGATATTTCATGACGCGCGACCCAAAATCACTTCCATCACAAAGCGTGATCCCGCATAAGAAAGCAACAAAAACAAAGCGCCAACATAAAGAAATCGAGATGCTTGACAGCCACGCCAACCGTTACGCCATCTGCCCCATAGCAAAATTGCAAAAGTGATCCAAGCCATGGTGGAGAAGACGGTTTTGTGATCCCATTTGAATGAGCGTTGTGCGTCATACAAAACTTCACCAAAGATGAATCCTGCCAATAAGGTGGCGGTGAGTAAGACAAAACCTGCGACGATGAATCGAAAGGTGAGGCGCTCCAGCGTTAAAAGGGGTAGACCTGTTGGGTTTTCTGCGGCCAATCGTAATTCCTGCTCTGCTCGGTTCATTAACCATGCGTGAATGACCGCCACGGCAAATAATCCATAAGAGGCCATTCCTAAAACCCAATGCAAGGGCAACCAAGGGGACGCATTGACGTGCAAGGGCTGACCAGGAAATAAAACAGCCAAAAGCAATGCGACGCCACCCATAACATACACGCCCCAGTATGTTTTGAGTTGAGGATACCAACGGTATTCCAGCAAATACACCAAAACGACCATCCATGCGGTGGCGGATAAGGCGGGCGCAAAGCCAAACTGTGGCGCGGCTTCGGTTGAGATGAGGCTGGCAAAAACACTCAATCCGTGCGTGGCGCAAGCGAGCATGAGTATTTTTCTGGGTCCAGTAAAAGATAAGCGACGGCTCAAAAATGCGGCCAACGCATAGGCAATGAAAGCAATGAATGCACTCACGAAACCAAAAGCATGCGCACTGAGTATAATCATTGCTACAGTTTAGCGTTTTGCAACACGATTTGTTGCACTTTTAAAAAAATTCAGAATCCGATAACGGTTAAAAGCATGGTCTCGGCACTTTCAGACAAACTTTCGCGTCTCATCAAACAAATCAGCGGGCAAGCGCGCATCACCGAATCCAATGTGAGCGATATGTTGCGCGAGGTGCGCATTGCATTGCTAGAGGCCGACGTAGCTTTGCCCGTTGTGCGCGACTTTATTGCTCGCGTTAAAGAAAAAGCACTAGGCCAAGAAGTGGTGGGCTCGCTCAATCCAGGGCAAGTATTGGTGAGCTTGGTGCAACGCGAGTTGGCCGCCACCATGGGCGAGGGCGTGAGCGATATCAATTTGGCCGCGCAACCGCCCGCAGTGATTTTGATGGCGGGCTTGCAAGGTGCGGGTAAAACCACCACGACGGCAAAGTTGGCGCGTCACCTGATTCAAAAGCGCAAGAAAAAAGTGTTGACGGTGTCGGCCGATATTTATAGACCTGCGGCTATTGAGCAGCTCAAAACCGTGACGGCACAAGCGGGTGCCGAATGGTTTCCAAGCGAAGTTGGACAAAAACCAGTTGACATTGTGTTAGCCGCACTTGATCATGCCAAGAGGCATTATTTTGATGTGTTGTTAGTAGATACTGCTGGTCGCTTGGCCGTTGACGAAGCCCTGATGACCGAAATCAAACAATTGCACGCAGCCGTTCATCCGGTTGAAACTTTGTTTGTGGTGGACGCGATGCTCGGACAAGATGCGGTCAACACCGCCAAGGCGTTTAAAGATGCGTTGCCGCTAACCGGCATTGTGCTCACCAAAACAGACGGTGATTCACGCGGAGGTGCGGCGTTGTCGGTGCGACAAATCACAGGTGCACCCATTAAATTTGCGGGCACGAGTGAAAAAATTGATGGACTTGAAGCCTTTGACGCCGATCGACACGCGGGTCGTATTTTGGGTATGGGCGACATTGTTGCTTTGGTGGAACAAGTCACGGCCAATGTGGACGTGGCTGCCGCACAAAAGTTGGCAAACAAAATCAAAAGCGGTAACGATTTTGATTTGAATGATTTTTTATCGCAAATCATGCAAATGAAACAAATGGGTGGCTTGTCGAGTTTGATGGATAAGTTGCCCAGTCAAATGGCGGCCAAGGCAACCGAAGACCACTTGAGTCGCGCCGAAAAAGACATTGTTCGCAAGCAAGGCATCATTCATAGCATGACGCCGCTTGAGAGAAAAAAGCCAGAGTTGATCAAAGCCACTCGCAAGCGTCGCATTGCCGCGGGTGCGGGTATTCAGGTTCAAGAGGTGAATCGATTGCTCAACGAGTTTGAACAAATACAAGGCATGATGAAAAAAATGCGCGGTGGTGGTTTGATGAAAATGATGAAGCGTATGGGGGGCATGAAAGGCATGCCCGGTATGGGTGGCGGTGGTTTTCCAGGAATGCCGCGATAAAAAGGCGCGTGTTTTTTAATTGGAAGCGCGTGTTTTTTTGACGCGCAGAATTTCATCCAAGATCAAACAAAATGCGCCCAAACTAATCGCGCTATCGGCCACATTAAAACATGGAAAAAATCCGCCAGCAAATAGAGGCTCTAGCCAAGCCCAATGAAATTGTAAAAAATCCACCACATAACCATACATCATTCGATCCATTACATTGCCAACTGCACCGCCCAAAATACACGCAATGGCAAATGAAAATAATTTTTGTGATGGATGCGATTTGAGCATCCACAGCATGAAGACAGTAGCAACGGTGCCCAGTCCAATAAAAAACCAACGTTGCCAGCCCGATGCAGAGGCCAAAAAAGAAAAAGCCGCGCCCGAATTGTGAACGCGCACCAAATTAAAAAATGATGTGATGGTTTGGCTATCGCCGTATTGAAAATAGCCGACGATTAAAACCTTGGTGTATTGATCGATTAAAAAAATCACCAAGGAGAAACCCAGCCATAACCACAAATTGATTCGTGCGCGAGATGTCATGAGCGTTAGGCGAATTGACGCGCTTCACCACTGCCGTACAAGTTGCTGGTGCAACGCAAACAAATGGTGGGGTGTTGGGTGTCGTGCCCCACATCGGCACGGTAGTGCCAACAGCGTTCGCACTTGGTGTGGCTAGAAGCTTTGACCTGCACTTGCCAATCGGTGGCGCTGATGAGTTCAACAGCCGATGTGATGAAAATGAATTTGAGGTCTTCGCCCAATGATGCAAGCAAGGCGTGATCTTGTGGCGCAACTTGCAATTGAATATCGGCTTGCAAGGACGAGCCCACTAATCCTTGCGCACGCAGGGTTTCAATTTCTTTGTTAACGTTGTCGCGAATATCGCGAATGCGATTCCACTTGGTTAACAGTGATTGATTGATAGATCCCAATTGAAAATAAGTTTGCGTGAAGATGCTCGGACTGTTGCCAAACACTTGCCACGCTTCTTCTGCAGTAAAACTTAAAAACGGCGCCATCCATCGGAGCATGGCGTGTGTGATTTGCCACAACACAGTTTGCGCACTGCGTCTGGCGTGCGAGTTGGGTGCGGTGGTGTAGAGCCGATCTTTGAGGACGTCTAAATAAAACGATCCTAAATCTTCAGAGCAATAAATTTGCAGTTTGGAGACGACGGGGTGAAATTCATAAACTCCAAAATAGCCGCCTTCAAAAATCTGTTGGTTGTTGTTCCATGACCCAACGATGTCTGTTTGCAGTCGGGATGCGCGACTGAGTGCGTAGCGATCGATTTCGAGTAATT